>CAMKHH010000271.1 GCA_946412445.1 uncultured Eubacterium sp. | reverse complement strand
GTCTATCGACAGTTACCTTTACAATATCTACTATCATAACTAAAACCGCCTTTCTCTTTCCATATTATTCTACCAGACCCAGCCTTTTATTGCTATTACTTTAAGAAACAAAATAATGGCAGATAATCACGAGGAAAATCTGCCAGGTTATTGCCTATTCTCGGAGAATGTTAAAAAATAGTTATCCACCAGGTATTCACATAATTTTTTTGTGGCTCCAGCTTAATCAGGTCCTGCTGTTTTTCAATATCTTCAATCACGCCCTCCTCGCCCTGAAGCGATGCCCATGGCTCGATACAGATAAATGGAGCATCTTTTTTTGGAATATGCCAGAGACATAAGTTTTTCATCTGAGGAAAAGTCAGTTCAACTCCATGATTGTTTTTTCGGGATTTTAATGCCAGTCCCTGACCTACATCCCGTAAAATAATTGCTCCCCTATCGAAAAGGGATAACGACAAAGGCAAAATTCTCTCATCCTCCAAGGGATAGATCTTATCCTTCCCCGTTCGGAGTTTTCCCTCACTCAGACCAACTTCCATCGGCTGATGTTCATCTGTAAATTCGAGATAACAGTCATGTAACTCCCCTTCTCCATTCTGCGGCACAAAAAAACCAGGGTGACCGCCAAGGCCGAAGTACATCGTCTCTAATCCATAATTCCTGACAATATAAGATATCTGAACAGCATTGTCAACCAACTGATATTCAACTTGGTATGAATACTCAAATGGATAGCATCTACGCATTTCATCAGTAATCTGCATTTCGAACAGCAGCTTTTCTTTGTTTACCTCTATTGCCTTATACTCTGCGTCCGTAGAAAAACCGTGAATCTCCAGTGGATATCTTTTCCCCTTGTAAGTATAACATTTCTCGTAAAGCCGTCCAACATAGGGAAAGAGATTTAACGCGCGCCTGCTCCAATACGCCGGATCTCCCTGCCACAGGTATTCTACATGATCCCGATCCATAATTGATTGCATTTCTCCGCCGGAAGAAGAAACCTCCAGTGTCAGTTTTCCATTATTTAATTTATAATTCATGTGTCTGTTCTTCTCCATATTTAAAAATTTTAATTAGCCCGCGCGGTACCGCACCCTGTGCTTCCTGACGTGATACGCAGGTAATTATTTTGTCTGTTGCCTCCTGTAAAAGCCGTGCCAGCGCTGTTTTTATTTCTTCACGGCCAGCAATAACCACTTCTTTCTGCGGCAGTTTTTTTATCTGCATCACCTCATTATACAGTATTGTCCCCATATAAAAACTATATATCTGTATCGGTGTACACGCATATACTTTTTTGAGAATACGTACTTTAAATAAAGCCTGATTCATTCCCATCCGTCCACAATACTCATAGCCCTTTAGCAGAAAACCGCAGTCCAGGCCTTTCACGGATAAATCAACCGTATTTTTTAAAATCGTGTTTTCGGCCAACGCCGCAATCATTTCTCCCGTCAGCATCGTCGAGAAACTGCTTATTTGTCCCTTCTCATTTGTGATAATTACCTTCGAGTGAGACCCCGGCAAGACGAATATTTTTTCTTTTTTATCCATTTGGGACAGACCCATTAACTCCGTCTCCTCACCCCGCATAATATCCGCATACATCAGTGATGTGTCATCTGCTTTCAGACCACTGATAAAAACGAACGGAATATCCGTAATCTCCGGCAGACGGACGAGCTCCATCGCATTGTGCAGCTCTTCCAGGCCTGCTGGCAATGCTATATATTTTCCTTCATAAATACCACCTTCGGAGGTAATCATCCCTGTTGCCAAAATATATCTGATCTGTGAATCTTTCAGTTCATGTTTTACCAAAACATCCTTTATAGTACTTTTTATACTTTGCTTTAGCTGACTTTTATCAGTGAGGCCCGCAGTCGCACCCAAATGAATCGGGTATGTCTCTTCCACCTGTGTATCTCTTAATAAACTGATACGGGTGTTTGTCGTTCCACCATCAATAGCGAGATAATACTCCATCATACACTCCTCATCAAATACATATACTGGTCAAGTCAATCCTTTTGTACAGCTCTAATATAGCATCTGGCTTTCTCGGTGATGGCTGCAAACGCATTATCCGCAATCAGCTTTTTATCCACTAGGTTGGACCCGATGCCGAATCCACAAAGTCCATAATTTTGGTATTGTTCAATGTTTTTTTCATTGATACCGCCTACCCCCAGGAACTTAAGGTGGGAAAATGGACCTTTTACCGCCTTAATATATCCCTCGCTCAGACCGGCCGTTGGGAATAATTTTATAAAATCAGCCCCGGATCTGTCAGCTGTCTGGATTTCAGTCGGAGTATAAGCTCCGGGGATCGACACCAGATCCAGCTGTGCAGTCATCTTTATAACCGCTGGATTGGTATCAGGTGAAATAATAAATTCTCCGCCTGCCGACTTTGTCAGTCCTACCTGTTCTTCATTGGTAACCGTTCCGGCACCGATATGCATTCTGCCCTTAAATTCATTATGTAGCAATGCAATATCTTCGGCAGTTACACGATCGCTAATCGTATGATCCGCACTGTATGTCACCTCTAAAAAATGAATTCCGGCTTTATACAGTGCTTGTCCTAATGGAACTAGTTTTTCCCTTGCCACACCTCTGACAATGACAATCAACTTTTCTTCCTGTATTTGTTTTATCAATTCTTCCTTCATGCTTTTGTCTCTCAACCTACCTATCTGTTTATGCTTTCCTCATGAAAGATTGCTCCGCCTTATTTATCAGCAATTTTATCTATGGCTCGCTGATAGATCTCCGTCAATTCATCAACGAACAGTATTCATTCCATTTTTCATCAATATCCCATTTGCCGACAATAAAATTGACCGCTGTTTCATCTCTGTATTTTGTTAAGTCCTGTTCCAGAGCTAAAGCACGATCCGCATCCTCTTTAGCAACAGAAGGTTTCCAATAGTATGTCTCGCATAAATAGGGGGTTAGTTTCTTGGATGCCTCAATTGTCTTCTCATCTGCTACAATACCCTGCGTCTTGTCCGTACGTAAGCAGGGAAATCCCCCTCCAGGAACCATATTAATTTTACCCAGAGCCGTCATAAAACCGGTCTCATCATTTAGGAGTTCATCTGTTATCTGGGGGGTTCCATTACTATCCAGTTTATAAGATACACCCTCCAGGCCGTACGATGCCATCATCTCGCCTTCTTCACCGTAGAAGTAATCCACCCATCTTATTGCGGCCTCCGGATTTTTACAGGTTGAACTCAACGCAAATTCCCCTGCTGCGTAAATCGGA
>CAMKHH010000270.1 GCA_946412445.1 uncultured Eubacterium sp. | reverse complement strand
TTTTTCGTAATACGGGTGTGAAATATTTTCCTCTGGGAGAAGATAAGTTTGAGGAAATGCTCATTCAGCTCGAAAAGGCAGAGCACTTTATCTTTCTGGAATATTTTATCGTTGAGGAAGGATATATGTGGGGCCGTGTGCTGGAGGTTTTGCAAAGAAAGGTAAAGCAAGGGGTGGAGGTACGAATGATGTATGACGGTATGTGCTGCCTGATTCTGCTTCCTTACCACTACCCCAGACAGCTGGAGGCACTGGGAATTAAATGCAAGATGTTTGCACCAATTTACCCGATGCTTTCTACCATACAAAATAACAGAGATCATAGAAAGATATTAGTAATTGACGGCAAGGTGGCATTTACAGGGGGAATCAATCTGGCTGATGAATATATTAATCGTAAGGTCAGATTCGGTCACTGGAAGGATACTGCGATTATGATAGAAGGTGAGGCAGTCAGAACCTTTACCCTGATGTTTCTTCAGATGTGGAATCTGGATGAGAAAAAAGAGGATTATGAACGGTATCTGAATGTGGATGTAAAGAAGAGTACTTCTGCCGGATATGTAATACCATATGGAGACAGTCCCGTGGATCATGAAACGCTGGCAGAGAATATCTATCTGGACATCATTAACAGGGCAGTCAATTATGTACATATCATGACTCCCTATCTGATTCTGGATCAGGAGCTTATCACAGCTTTGACATTTGCTGCGAAGCGGGGAGTAGATGTGACCATAATTATGCCACATATTCCTGATAAGAAATATGCATTTGCCTTGGCGAAGACATATTATCCCACCCTGCTGCGTGCCGGCGTGAATATCTTTGAGTATACGCCTGGCTTTGTTCATGCGAAGGTTTTTACCAGCGATGATGAACGTGCGGTGGTTGGGACTGTGAATCTGGACTATCGGAGTCTATATCTGCATTTTGAATGTGGTGTATATCTGTATCAGACTTCTGAAATCGCGGATATTGAAAGAGATATGCAGGAAACCTTGAAAAAGTGTCAGAGAGTTACCCTTGTGGACTGTAAGAAAGAGAAACTGCGGACAAAAATTTACGGACGAGTGCTGCGCCTGTTTGCACCTTTGATGTAATTGCGAAAAGAAAGGGAGGAAATAAATGCCTATTAAAATTCAAAGCGACTTGCCGGCAAAGGAAATACTGGAAAAAGAAAATATTTTTGTTATGGACGAAACCCGGGCTGTTCACCAGGACATTCGTCCCATTCGTATACTGATACTGAATCTGATGCCACTTAAGGAAGAGACAGAACTGCAGCTGCTGCGCTCCCTGTCTAATACACCCCTTCAGGTGGATGTTTCATTCATCCATATGTCCAGCCACGAGTCAAAGAATACACAGGCCAGCCATCTGAATAAGTTTTATGAACACTTTGAGGATATCAGACAACGCTTCTTCGATGGTATGATTATTACAGGGGCACCTGTGGAACAGATGGAGTTTGAAGAAGTGGATTACTGGAAAGAACTCACCGGGATTCTGGATTGGACAGAGAAACATGTCACATCAACCCTTTATCTGTGCTGGGCTGCGCAAGCCAGCCTATACCATTTCTATGGGCTTCAAAAGAAGATGCTTGCCAAGAAGCGGTTCGGGCTGTTCTGGCATAAGGTACAGAATAGAAAAGTTCCCCTTGTGAGGGGATTTGACGATGTTTTTCTGGCGCCTCATTCCAGACATACAGAAGTGCCTGTTGAGGATATACGTGCCTGTGAGGCTGTTACGATACTGGCAGAATCCGATGAGGCCGGATTCTATATGGGCATGGCGGATGAAGGTAGAAAAATCTTCGTTATGGGCCATCCGGAATATGACCGTATCACTCTGGACGGAGAATACAAGAGAGATAAGGAAAAGGGACTGGATATACAGATTCCCCAAAATTATTATCTGAATGATAATCCCGGAGTAAAACCAAAATTGATGTGGCGGTCACACGCAAATAACCTGTATACAAACTGGCTGAATTACTACGTTTATCAGACAACTCCCTATGATTTGGACGGGACGCCGTTTTAATGTTGACTAAGTATACAATTTCCTCTATAAAACCTGGAGCTAATGCAGCTCTGGGTTTTTGCTTATTTTTTTCTATCCTAATAAAAGACCTCTATATAGTTGAATATATTTGATAAAACGAATATAATTTAAATGAGCAATAATAAGAATATTTCTAAAGAGACCTTCATAAAATACAGAGGGATGTTTTGGAATATATGGTAATGGACATACAAAAGAGGAGGATAAGATGGGAAAAAAGCGAGAAAGGCTTATAGGAGCACTGCAAAAGATAGAAGATATAAATATTTACCGGATACTCAAGAGAAGTTTCGGGATACTGGATGAATGCGTGGATTCATGGAATCTGACTATCTGGTATAACCGGATGGAGGCGGAGATAGAGTTATTATGGGAGCTCAGACAGCTGGAAACAGAGCTCTATGGGCGGTTAAAGGGGACACTGGAAGACTATTTCAGAATCTTTCTGATTCGGCTGCAGGAGGAAGAGGATTTATAAGATATTGTTCTTATAATCTCTGGTCCTGATCTGATGGAATATATTCCACAACATCCTGTATCCGGCAGTTTAAGATTCTGCATAAATCATTTAAGGTTTTTGTGGTTACAACTTCATTTTGCTTCAGGCGATGAAGGGTACTGGAAGAAATTCTGTGCCTCTTTGTCAGCGTATACCACGATTCAGCAGACTGTTCCAATGTATTCCAAAAAGGATTATAACTAATCATACATACACCCCATTCATATATAATATTAAATTCTAGGATAAGATATATTTTATTCATTGAATACATTCGATATTGTGAATATGACAAAAAAGAGAATTAAATAATATAAGATATTAAAGTACGGCATGTTTTTGCAAGAGCAAAAACATGCCTTTGTTAAGTGTTGAGTTCTTTTTTCGTTTGTGATAATATGATACCAGGGTCAAAATGCATGATCTGCTAATTATACGAGAAGATAGGAGAATCTGAATGTTAATTGACGTATTAAAAGATACGCTGATCGATAGTCTGAAACTGATTCCTTTTTTATTTCTGACATATCTAGTTATGGAATATCTGGAGCATAAGACAAGAGAAAAATCCAGGGCTGTCATACAGAACACCGGGAAATATGGTCCATTGATTGGTGGAATTATCGGTATTATTCCGCAGTGCGGGTTTTCAGCGGCAGCGGCCAGTCTCTTCGCAGGAGGCATTATTTCAGCAGGGACCTTGCTGGCTATCTT
>CAMKHH010000269.1 GCA_946412445.1 uncultured Eubacterium sp. | reverse complement strand
TGCAAAAATCAGAAGCTACAAATAAAGGTTCCTGGCCCGGACCAATATGGTTAAAAGCGCGTACCATCATCAATTCCATATCATAGGCTTTAGAATAAATATTTCCTATCATATTTTGGCACACCTTGGTAGCTGCATAGATATTTCCCGGGCGCAGAGCATTTTCCTCACCTATCGGAGTCTCCCCTGGGCGAATATGACCATATTCTTCTCCCGAACCAATCAGCAGAACTCTTGGTTTGTAAAACAGTTCCCGTACAGCATCCATAACATTGATGCTGCCTTTAATATTCACATCCACCGTAAGGGTTGGATTTTTCCAAGCCAGTCCTCCTGAACTTTGTGCCGCAAGGTGAAAAATATAATCCGGCTGTGTCTTAAACAGCAAGTTGGTAATGGCTTCTTTGTCCATAATATCCAGTTCAAATACCTTAGCATATGGTGTATCAAATTTGTTGTGCGAAAATTTCGTAGCATATACCTCTATTCCGTTAGCGTATAACTCTCGAATCAAGTAATTTCCCACAAAACCTGCCGCGCCGATGACAAGCCCTTTTTTCATATTTATACCTGTGCCTTTCCCGCATGAGTCTCCTCAAAGGGAATCGTATCCACTTGCGCCTATTGCAGAAAAGGGGATTCCTGAAAAGGATCCCCCCTTGCTTAAACCTTTTAATAAGCCGATTCCTGTACCGCCTTTAATGCGGCTTCCCGTTTGGCTAATGCCCGATCGTGTTTTGCCATGATTTCAACCAACTCCGCATATGTGGTCTTCTGCGGATTCCAACCCAGAACAGTCTTTGCCTTAGTAGGATCACCCCAGAGATTGTCTACATCTGTAGGTCTAAACCACTCTGGATTAACGCATACAAGCATCTTTCCGGTGGATTTGTCATACCCCTTCTCATCCACTCCGGATCCTTCCCATCTGATCTCTATCCCATTGGCCAAAAATGCTCTCTCTGTAAAGTCTCTGACTGTATGCTGCTCTCCGGTTGCAATCACAAAATCTTCAGGAGTATCGTGCTGCAGCATCATCCACATACACTCCACATAGTCTTTCGCATATCCCCAATCACGCAGTGAATCCATGTTTCCCAGTTCAAGATGGTCCTGAATGCCTTCTGCAATTCTTCCTGCCGCAAGGGTAATTTTTCTAGTTACAAAATTCTCGCCGCGCCTTTCTGATTCATGGTTAAACAGGATTCCATTCACAGCGAACATGCCATACGCATCGCGATACTCCTTAATAATCCAAAATCCATATTGCTTTGCAACAGCATAGGGGCTGTAGGGGTGAAACGGAGTTGTCTCCTTCTGAGGTACTTCCTCAACTTTTCCATACAGTTCCGATGTAGATGCCTGATATATCTTAGTTTTCTTGGCAAGCCCAAGTATTCGAACTGCCTCCAGAATCCGCAGAACGCCGATTGCATCCACATCCCCCGAATACTCAGGTACATCAAAAGACACTTGGACATGGGACTGGGCCGCAAGATTATAAATCTCATCCGGCTGAACCGCAGCAATAATATTCGTAATAGAAGATGTATCAGATAGATCCCCGTCATGAAGAACTATTGAGTTGTTTGCAATCAAATGATCAATTCTTGAAGTATTAGAAATTGATGCCCTTCTTGTAATTCCATGAACCTCATAACCCTTTTCAAGCAAAAACTCCGCTAAGTAGGACCCGTCTTGGCCTGTAATACCTGTAATGAGTGCTTTTTTCATATTAGATCGCCTTTCCTGTAATTATTCAATAAATACGTCTACATCATATACTATTGTCCACGAAAATGCAAGATTTTTCCATGTCTAATTTATTTTTCCAAAGTTTTTATATGCTAAGGAATTCAGCTATTTGTTTCCTCATGCAAGCTGAAACATCCCCATTTTCCAGATATACTCGCGACCATTCCACAATCTTCTCCATCGCAGTTTCCACATTCCAGCGAGGACTCCATCCCAGTTTGGATTTCAATTTGGAACAATCCAGTTTTAAAAAATTCGCTTCATGGGGGCCGCCATCATACCGATCAATCCATTTTAGGCTCTCCCCCGTGGCATTGTTCCATTTTCTGCAAAACAAGTCTACCAGGTTACCAGTAGTCCAACAGTCAATTTCATCCGGCCCGACATTATAACTTCCTGCACATGCTTTATTTCCATACTGTGCCTGGGTGATAAGCAAATATGCTGCAATCGGCTCCAGAACATGCTCATACGGTCTTGTAGAAAAAGGATTCCTTACGATAATATCTTCCCCCTTCTCTGCCGCGCGTATACAGTCTGGAATAATCCTATCTGCGGCAAAATCGCCTCCTCCAATAACATTTCCGGCTCTTGCCGTAGAAATCGCAGTTTCACTGTCTTGGAAGAAAGAATTTTTGTAGCTGCTGGTCACTAATTCGGAGCAGGATTTGGAATTAGAATAGGGATCATAGCCATTCAGTTCTTCGTCTTCACGATACCCCCATTCCCATTCCCTATTCAGATATACCTTATCTGTCGTTACGTTTAGAAAAGATTTTACAGAAGGGGTACATCTGACGCACTCTAATATATTAACCGTTCCCATAACATTGGTTTCATAAGTGTAGACCGGATCTCTGTAAGATTCGCGCACAATGGGCTGCGCCGCCATATGGATTACGATCTCCGGCTGCGCGTCCGCAAATACAGCTTTCATATGCTTCAAATCACGTACATCACCGATTACCGAGTTTATCTGTTCCCCCAGATGGCACATGTCAAAAAGGCTCGGAGAAGTAGGCGGCTCTAATGCGTAGCCTGTCACAGATGCTCCTGCCATTAACAGTAATTGACACATCCATGATCCCTTAAAGCCTGTATGTCCAGTAATCAAAACTCGTTTCCCGCTGTAAAAAGACAAATCAAACATGTTATTCCTCCTGCCCTGCATCGAAGTTCAATCTCTCTTCCTCAATAACCAATGGTCTATTCATGACTCTCCTGTTTATGCTTAGGACATATTCACCCAAAAATCCAATAAAAAACAGTTGCAGCGAACCTAATATCAAAACCGCAAGCAAAAGCGGCGTCATACCTGCGGCAAACCTCTCCCAGTATATCAGCTTCAGAATAAGATACACTATAGCCAAAACAATACTTATACTCGCTATTATAAAACCCAAAATAGTTGCAATCCTCAAGCCAACCTTTGTATAGGATGTAAAGCTCAACATTGCCGCATCATACAGAGTCGCCCAGTTATTATGCGTCTTCCCCGCTCTGCGCTTTTGCTGTTCATATGGTATGTCTATTCTCTTA
>CAMKHH010000268.1 GCA_946412445.1 uncultured Eubacterium sp. | reverse complement strand
CGATCATGATGATATCCAATCCGTGTTCCAGCTTGTATTTTCTACACTTTGACCGCAATTCACGAATAGAAATACCAGGCGTATCATCAATAATCAAATTCGAGTCGCCGATAATCCCGGCACTTTCTATCAGCTTTGCCCAATCATCGTCTTTCAGACTGCCATTACGCATACTCTGGGAATCCACCTTGGATTCCATGGAAAGAAGCCGGTTCATCAACTGCTCCTTTGACATCTCAAGGGAGAAAACAGCGACATGTTTATCCTGCTTAAAAGCCATATATTGAGCAATATTTAAAACCAGCGCCGTCTTTCCCATAGACGGACGCGCGGCAACCAGTATCAAATCAGAAGGCTGAAATCCCGAAGTTTTATAATCTAGATCTGTGAAGCCGGTAGCAATTCCGGTAACAGTACCCTTTGCCTTGGAAGCTCTTTCGATGTTTTCCAAGCTGTTCATGACCACTTGACGAATGGGCACAAAATCTCCCGAATTTCTCTGCTGGAGCAGCTCAAACATCTTTTTTTCAGTATCCTCCAGGATTAATTCTACCGGTTCTTTATTTAGATAACATTCATTTGATATCTCATCTGTCAATCTGATGAGACGCCGGAGAACTGCTTTCTCACTTACAATTGTAGCATAATATTTTACATTAGCAGAGGTTGGAACCGAAGCCAGCAAGTCTCTGACAAATTCCATACTGCTTATTTCAGGAGGAACATCCTTTTCTTTCAAACGGTTCTGTAATGTTATCAGATCTACCGGTTTTCCTTCATTAAACAACTCTACCATGGCATCAAAGATAACACCATATTGATGCTGATAAAAATCATCACTATTCAGCATCTCGGAAGCCACACTGATGGCCTCACGCCCCATTAGCATAGAGCCTACTACAGACTGCTCTGCCTCTACACTGTGGGGCAGTATTCTCTTAATGAGTGCTTCCTCCATTCCTGATCGCTTCCTCCTCTAACTTAAGCCTCACTGACGAGAACTTTCAGCTCTGCAGTCACTTTTGGATGCAGGCGGATTGGTACCATGGTAGTGCCCAGACTT
The DNA here is from genome assembly GCA_946412445.1 of uncultured Eubacterium sp. Lineage (GTDB taxonomy): Bacteria > Bacillota > Clostridia > Lachnospirales > Lachnospiraceae > Novisyntrophococcus. Next base: position 2,236 of record CAMKHH010000268.1, on the reverse strand, counting down.
TTAATCGGACTGGTAAGCTGCATCTTTTTCTTATCGATATCAAATCCCAACTGCTCCCTGGCAGCCTCCGCTATCTCTTTTGCAGATACACTGCCGAAAACACGTCCCCCTTCTCCAACTTTTATGGACAAGCTCACCGATTTTGCTTCTATTTCTTTTCCAAATGCCTGAGCTGCTTCCAGATTTTCCTTTGCTTTCTTCTCTTCATTCGCTTTCTTCAATTTTAAATCATTCTTATTCCTGGCATTCGCCTCTACTCCCAAACCTTTTGGCAAAATCATATTTCTTGCATATCCATCACTGACATTTACCTCATCGCCTTTCTTTCCAAGGCTTTTAACATCCTGCAATAAAATAACTTTCATTCAAATCTCTCCTCCATCCAACATTTCTGCCAAAGTTTCTTTCAAAATATCAATTGCTTCCGGCAGGTCAATTTCCTCAAATTGACAGCCCGCTATATTCAAATGGCCGCCGCCGCCCAGACGTTCCATGATAATCTGCACATTTATCTCATCAATAGCCCGGGCACTGACGTATACCGTATTCTTAAACTTAGTCAAAACAAAAGAGGCTTTCACACCAATAATATTCAATAATTCATTAGCGGCCTGAGCACCTACAATCGTAGGGCTCTCCACATAATCCGAAGGGCAGACGGAAATTGCAAAGAAATCCCGAAACAACTCTGCATTCATAATTGTCTCACCCTTTGCCCTATAGTCAGACATGTTCTCCCGGAAAAGTTTGCGAACCCGCGATACATCGGCGCCGCAGCGTCTTAAAAACGCAGCCGCTTCAAAGGTCCGAACACCTGTCTTCTGCATAAAGTTATCGGTATCCACCATAATTCCCGCATAGATGGTATCCGCTTCTATGTTCCGGATGCGCACCCCATCTGCAAAATACTGTAATATCTCCGCAACCATCTCACACGCGGAGGACGCATATGGCTCTATATATGACAATACAGGGTTTTTGACAACTTCGCTTCCCTGGCGGTGATGATCCAGAACTACAATTGTCTTTGTCAGATACAGCAGATCCTCACACTCGGTATAACTCGGCTTATTGACATCCACCACCACTACCATGGTGTTATCATCCACAATCTCTTTTGCCTCATGGCAGGAGACAAACATATCCTGTCCATACTCCTGATCATTCAAAAACCCCGTCATCAACGGCTTAATTGAAGTAGTAGGATTATCAATTACAATATGAGTCTTCTTGTCCAATGCCTTGGCAGCACAGTAAACACCTACAGCCGCACCGAAAGAATCCACATCTGTAATCTTATGCCCCATAACTACAATCTTCTCTTTCGTCAGCATCAGTTCTTTAAGCGCATGTGCTTTTACTCTGGCCTTTACTCTGGTATTCTTCTCGACTGCCTGAGTCTTTCCGCCATAATAGGAAGTCTGCCGGCCTTCTTTGACCACTACCTGGTCTCCGCCCCTTCCCAATGCCAGATCGATGGCAATTCTTGCAAATTCTGCATTCCTGGCATAGGTCCCCGTATTTGCCCCGATTCCGATACTGATAGTCACCGCCATCTCATTACCGATATTAACTGTCTTTACTTCTTCCAGAATACTAAATCTACCGGCCTTCAGCTCATCCAGGGAACTTTGACGCATGACCAGAAAATACTTGTCCTTCTCTATCTTCTTGACCAGTCCATCCGTATCATTAAAATACTTATTAATCTTTCTGTCCACAAGTGCAGTAAGCAATGAACGCCTCACCTCTTCCACACTTTCCAGCGCTTCGTCATAATTATCCAGATATAAAAATCCGGCCACCATGTTCTCTGCTTTATATTTTTTGATATACGTATTCAGTTCTGTTTCATCAAAAAGAAACATGGCTGTCAGATGGTTATTCTGATTTTCCGCAGTTATAATCTCAGATCCGCCCAGGAATTCATCAATCATAATACTCTTCATATGAATTCTGAAATCACGGTTCTCATAGGTGAGCGTAACCTCTGACTCTTCTTCGTTCTCCGGCAGCTTATCCATCGTAATCTGCGAGAATATATTCGTAATTGATTTATGGTACTGCTTCTCTTTCCCAGTAAGCTCAGCGAATTTTTTATTCACCCACAACAGTTTTCCCTGTGAATCCAGAAGTGCATAAGGCACTGACAGATTACTCATCAGACTTTTCTGTACCTGCCCATACCTCGTGGCAAATGAAATGAGATCATTAAATAAAACCGGACGATTATGAT
>CAMKHH010000267.1 GCA_946412445.1 uncultured Eubacterium sp. | reverse complement strand
GTTAAAAGGCGCAGGCAGGATCATAGCTGTCGGAACCCGTCCGAACTGCGTTGCCATTGCAAAAGAATATGGAGCAACGGATATTGTAAGCTATAAAGATGGCGATATCGTGAAGCAGGTATTGGACTTGACAAAAGAAGGCGCTGATTCTGTCATCATTGCCGGAGGAAATGCCGAGACTTTCCGCCAGGCCATAGACATGACAAAACCCGGCGGCTATATCTCCAATGTAAACTTCTTTGATATCACAGACACATTGTCTATGCCTGCTTATTCATGGGGTCTTGGAATGGCAAATAAAACAATTCGCGGCGGTTTTTGTCCCGGAGGTGCATTACGTATCCACAAAATGCTGGAAATGCTGGAGTACAACAGAGTGGACACAACGAAACTGATCACTCATACCTTCAAAGGCTTCGATAAAATTGAAGATGCCTTCAAACTTATGGATGAAAAACCAGGCGATTTGATTAAGCCTGTTGTTTTCATCTAAAAGATACAGAAAAGCTGCCACTGGCAGCTTTTCTTACATACTTATGGCAATTAACCCATCATATCAGAAAGTACTCTCGAAATGGTGTTCCCCCAGAACACCCCTTTCGTTGTCAGCCTGTATCCGCCAGTTGTGCTATATGCATACTCTTCCGTCAGCAGCCGCTTTAAAAAGTTTTCATACTTCTTGTGACTGCTGTATAATGTTTCATTTCGTGGCAGCCAAAGTGTCTGAATATCTCCTTTAAAAACTGTGACATCTCTATATTCTGGTTTAAACAGCATGCCTTTGCGGCTGCAAAAATTTTCCACACTTTCATGATACTTTTCCAGATTGATATCATTCATCAACAGCAGGCTGTTTAAGGAACCACCTGCCCCGGCTCCCAGCGGCAGCGTATCCGCTCCCTGATGGCGATTCATAATATAACGATACGGGTCATTCTTGACCATTTTTGTCAATTCCAGAAAAGAGTACCCTTTCTCCTGCATCGTTTCAGCAATCTGATAGAACATACTCTCATCCATTTTGAGACTCTGTGCCCTTTCTATCTCTGTCTCCTTCATATCAATCAGGGAATACATGGAAAACCCATCCAGTTCAAGCTCATTGATTTTATCCAAATCTCTTTTTAAGCTTTCATGGCTCTGTCCTGAGTAGCTGTAAATCAAGTCCATACTGACGGTAAATCCGCCCTTCACTTTCAGATATTTCAGCTTCTGCCAGGCTTTTTCTCCAGAACCGACGCGGCGCATCTGCCAGCGTCCGGCATCATCAAAAGTCTGTACCCCTACTGAAAGCCGGTTTACTCCGTTTATTCCCAATACATCAATCTTATCTTCTGTCAGCTCCGTGACCGTAGTTTCCACCGTTACCTCAGGGGTGTCCGTAAATTTAAAATTCTGAAAAAGAGCCCTTAAGATTTCGTGAAAAGCCTCATTCGAAAGCATTGTGGGTGTTCCTCCGCCAAAATACACTGCATCAAATATGGTATTCCGCACATAGGGCAAGGCAGCATATTTCTCAATTTCAGAGACAATCCACCGATGGTAGTCCGGTACAGGACTCTGCAGGCTGCGCCGCATATTACAGAAGGAACAGATTTTAGGGCAAAAGGGAACATGAATATAAATTGTAGCATTTTTGCGTTCGTCTGCCGGCAGACGAGAAAGAACCTGCGATGCATTGCAGGGGCCAAGTGCGTATTTCTTGCCCTCTGCCATTGCACTGTGGTGTGTTTTTATTCTTGTTTCAAACATATGCTCTGCAGCCTTTCTTCGAAAAGCTCCCCTGCCAGCGCAATGTCAGCTTCAGATGGGTGATTTTCGGCAATTTTGTAGCGGAAAAGCTTTTCTTCGGTGATCGCATGAGGATTGCCCTCCGGGAGTTGTTTAAACATGTCAATAATCTTATCGGACAGCTTTCCCTGACAGATATATCTGCAGAAAACCTTATTTTTCTCCTCCACAAGCGCCTCACCCTTTTTCAATGAGCCATATGCATGTTCTGAATCTGGCCAGTAGCCCAACGTTGCAAAAAGACCTATCGTTTTATTCTCCAGTTTTCCAAGAAATTCGGATGCCTCCTGATTCGGGCCGCCTTTGTCCACCCAGTACCCGGCAAGGACGACATCGTACTCATCCGTATTATCTACTTCCATCATCGGGCGGATTTCCTTCTCCTTTTGACTTAAAGCTTCAAAAATACCTTCCGCCAATTTTTGTGTATTTCCTGTCAGGCTTGCATATGTAACTAAAATTTTCATGTGTATTTATCCTTTCGAAGTTGAATTGGGATGATATATTTACAGTGATTAACCGGACAATAGCGGATTACAACATCAATACCATAAATTTCATGTACTATTTCTTCACTTATCCCCTCTTCCACATTACCAACGTATTTTACTTTACCAGACTTTAAAATAATCAGCTTATCGCTGTATTGAATGGCCTGATTGATATCATGTAAAACCATTACAATCGTAATACCATAGGTGTGATTTAATTCTCTCACCAGATTCAAGATTTCCATCTGATAGGCGATATCCAGATAGGTGGTCGGTTCATCAAGAAATAACAGGTCGGTTCTCTGGGCAAGTGCCATGGCAATCCATGTGCGCTGCCGTTCACCGCCCGAAAGCTCCGCTATATTTTTCTCCTTCATCTTCTCTATATGCGTTGCCTCCATCGCCCACTCAATATGCCTCTGATCCTCCTTGGTTCTGCCCTTCCAGAAGGACTGGTGGGGTGCACGTCCATATCCGACAAGTTCCTCCACCGTCAAATCTCCAGGGGCTGTATTGTGCTGGTGAACGACTGCAATCTTTTTTGCCAGCTCTTTTTCCTTCATCTTTCGTATGGATTGACTCTCCAGAAGGATTTCTCCCTTTTGGGGCAGGAACTGACGGACAAAGAGATTTAAAAGCGTAGATTTTCCTGAACCGTTAGGCCCCAGTATCGTTGTGATTTTTCCCTGTTCCAGTGTCAGTTTGATATCTGTGAGAAAAGGTTCCTCATTATAAGAAAAAAATATTTTATCAGCTTCCATAATTTTTCCCACCTTTCCGCAAAAGATACAGGAAGAATGGTCCTCCTAAGACAGACATTACAATTCCCACCGGGATTTCATAAGGTGCTTTTATCGTTCTTCCCAGAGTGTCAGCAATCATCAGCACAGAAGAACCTAAGAGCGCCGAAAAGGGAAGCAGAAACTTGTGGTTGGAGCCGACCAGCAGACGCGCAATATGGGGGACCATAAGCCCTACAAAGCTAATGATGCCCACAAAGGACGTGGAGATACCCGCCAGAAACACTCCC
>CAMKHH010000266.1 GCA_946412445.1 uncultured Eubacterium sp. | reverse complement strand
TTCCTCCGGAAAACCGTCCGGATAAACAGGGAGTGGTTCCGGCGATATGATACCTGAAATTTCCCAATGTCCAATCGTGGTATCTTTTCCCCGGGAGCTTTCTTTCATCTTTCCAAAAGCCCCGGCAGGAGCGCCTTCCCTTTGCATCCAGTCAACTCCATCGATGTTGAACAGTCCTAATCTTTTCATATTCGGCGTACTGTATTCTTCCGCACTTGATATCGTTTTCAGTGTATTGCTTCCTTTATCGCCAAACTCAGCCGCATCGGGAAGCTCTCCGACGCCAAAGCTGTCCAGAACAATCAAAAATACTCTTTTATCAACCATATATATTAACCATCCTTTCTCAGATTCTTAAGAGCGAAGCCCAGGGGAAGCATATCCCCAAGTGTAAAGACCTGGTATCCTTGGTTTCCATCCTCCAGAATAATCCGGAATGTTTCAGGGCTGCAAAACTCCATCATGACCTGACGGCATACCCCGCAGGGCGTACACATCTGACCGGGTTTTTCACCTGCCTTACCACCTGCGACGGCAATCGCCTCAAACTCTGTTTCACCTTCAGAGATTGCTTTAAAGAAAGCGGTACGCTCCGCACAATTTGAGGGACTGTAAGCAGCATTCTCAATATTGCAGCCCAGATACGTCTTACCACTCTTTGTCAGAAGCGCCGCTCCTACCTGAAATCCGGAATAGGGCGCATATGCTCTTTGCCTGGCTTCATGTGCCAGACGTATTAATTCACGCTCCTTCATTCGCCTGCCTCTCTTATCATTTCTCTCACTGCCTCTACCGCCACACGGATTGCCGCATCGGTATCATGGACGACGGGATTGTAAAGCCCGGCTTTTGCCCGCTCCTGATTTGCCAGAACGACAAACACGGAGCCTGCCCGCACTCTCAGATAGCTGGCAACGATAAACAGTGCTGCTGATTCCATCTCTGAGGCTTTGCAGCCAAGCTTTACCCATGCATCCCACTTATTCAACAGCTCATAACTCACCGGCTTCGTCTCCGGTGAATGCTGTCCGTAGAAAGAGTCCTTACACTGTACCACACCCACATGATAAGTCTGTCCCAGCTTCTTTGCGGCTTTTACAAGGGCATTGGTCACATCAAAATCCGGTACCGCCGGATATTCTATCGGTGCATATTCCCGGCTGGTTCCCTCCATACGAATGGCTCCGCTTGCAATCACCAGATCGCCGCTTTTTACATTGATATCCATGCCTCCGCTTGTTCCTATGCGAATAAAGGTATCCGCACCGGACATTACCAGCTCCTCCATGGCGATTGCCGCGGAGGGACCGCCGATTCCTGTTGAAGTCACACTGACCTTCACGCCATCCAAAAGCCCTGTATAGGTAACATATTCTCTGCTGTCCGCCATAAGCACCGGACTGTCCAGATAGCCGGCAATCTTTTCACAGCGCTTGGGATCTCCGGGCATAATCACATACTTTCCCACATCACCCTTTCCCACCTGGATATGATATTGTTTGCCTTTTTCTTCTGAATAATCAATCATAACTCATCCGCCTCCTGTCATCCTTACATTCTTCCGAATTTTTAATAAAAAATACCTTTAGATACACTATAAATACCGCGGGGCGTAATCCTGATTTCAGGAATCACAGGCAAGGCCATAAAAGACAGTGTGATAAATGGATCGATTCCGCCCGGCACCCCCATCTCATGTGCCTTCTTTATCATCTTTTTTAATTTTACATTAATCTTCTCATAACCAGCATCACTCATCAAGCCCATAATCGGAAGAGCTAATGTTTCGATAACTTCACGGTGTGCAGCAATCGTATAGCCCCCCTGGCTTCGAATCAGTTCATTGACCGCAATTGTCATATCTTCGTCATTGTCACCAATCACGATAATATTATGGGAATCGTGGCCTACACTGGAAGCGATTGCTCCGCCTGTCAGACCGAAACCGCTGACAATTCCAACACCGGTCTTACCAGTTCCCTTGTGTCTTTCAATCACTGCGATTTTCTGATACCCCATGCTTTTAAGTTCACTGCTGTCTCCAAATTCCATAATCTGATCCCGGGTTGTAATCTGACCCTCTTCCATTTGAATTATATGACATTCCCCTGAAATATCTGATTTTAGTCTATCCTTCGTAAATTTACTGAGGTGAACGGTGTTTTTTAATTCATCCGGGCATTTTCCCGGAAGGATTGTAGGAGTATTCTCAATCCTTATGCCTTTATAATACACCTCTTCCACTTTAACAGTATGTAGGTCACTCAGGACAAGAAGGTCAGCCTGGTATCCTGGTGCGATAGCTCCCACCCTCTCTAATCCATAACATTTTGCGGGATGAATCGTTGCCATCTGGATGGCTGAAACCGGATCCAGGCCCAGCCGGATGGATTTTCTCACGCTGAAATCAATGTGCCCTTCGGCCCGTATCTCTTCAATATGTTTATCATCCGTGCAGAAGCAGAAACCTTCCGGATCCATTTGATTCCGAATGATTCCCTTTACAATGGCTTCCAGATTTCTGGCAGCACTGCCCTCACGGATCAGGATTGTCATGCCATTTCTTCGCTCCTGCATCGCATATTCAAATGCAGAGCACTCATGATCTGTTGTGATTCCTGCCATGGTATAAGCCTGTAAATCCCTTTCATCCAAAAAAGGAGCATGACCATCCTTTATCTTTCCATCAAACAATTGAAGTTTGCGGTGCATTTTGGGAAGCCCGTCTACCACAGATCTGTAGTCCATCACTTCACCCAATCCCAGAATCCGTTCATTGTTCAGATAGGGTTTCATCTGTCCGGCAGTAAGCTCACATCCATTATCATCGATGGAAGTGGCCGGCACGCAGGACGGCATCATAACATATACATTTGCCGGAACATCGGCGGTCTGCTGCAGAATATAATCGATTCCTGCAAGTCCTGACACATTAGCCGATTCATGGGGATCCACGATAAATGTGGTCGTTCCGCACCGGGAGGCTACAGCTATCAGTTCAGAAGGTGTAACCAGTGTGGATTCCAGATGCAGATGGCTGTCAATAAATCCCGGACATACATACTGCCCCTTTAAATCCTTTTCGGTCTCTCCTGCGTATTCCCCGATGCCGGCTATCATTCCTTCCGCAATCGCTATATCACCTTCTATGATTTCCTTTGTAAACACATTAATAATATGAGCATTCTTTAATACCAGATCCGCCTTTTCCAAACCTCTGGCAACTCTGGAACATCTTTGAAACTTTTTCAATTCCATAGCAATACTCCTCGTATAATAAGTTTGTAAGCAAGAAAAATACAGCTTGCAGACTTA
>CAMKHH010000265.1 GCA_946412445.1 uncultured Eubacterium sp. | reverse complement strand
ATTTCATCTTCTACCAGAAAAACTTTAATCATGAAAACCTCCCACCCTTGAATTCTTTCCGATAGGATATAGTTTACATCTTTGAGCTGAATAGAACAATTGATTAATTTATGATTTGGTGGGATTTTTTATGAAAATGATGATAACGGAAACAAAAAAAGAAGGTATAGATAATGAGCTCTATGCCTTCTTTTATTATTTAACCTGGTATCATATTATTTATCGTCCGCAATAGAAATTTCTTTTAACTTGCCCTTTGGTTTTTTACTTTGCTCTTCCATGGCAAGCCGCGGTAATTTTCCGTATGCATAATCTCCGGGATCCATGTTGATTCCCTTATATATCTCCTTATGCACATGGGTATAAGGCTCCGCCATCGTATAGGGTGGGAAATTAAATGCTTCTGTAAACTCTGTGACTGAGTTAACCAACACGTATTCCGTGTCTCCCATTCCATTATAAACGGCGGCATTCAGCTGGGCCCATTGACTGAGCTTTGCCATGCTGGAGCAGTTTGTAAAGCGTTCCGTATTCGGTTCTCCGAACCCATACTCTGAAGCGGCAGAACCCGGAACGGCAGTCATTGCTTCCGCAGCCTCAATGCAGGCCATATCCACGGCAACAGGATCACGGGATGCAAATACTCCGAGATTGGGAGTGAGCGCTTTGTCATGGAAGTTTCCGCAGTCACACCCTGGTGTGATATCCATGGCATAGTTCAGGAAAATCATCTTCTCCTTTCCAATCGCATGTACAAATCCACAGGCTGCATCTGTGATTCCGGCAGGCCAGCTCGGAACCAGTTCCGGTGGGAAATTATACACGCCCTGGAAGAGGTAAGCAAAGCAGAAGCCGCACTGGCGGCATTTTTCGCTGTCACGTGTCAGTGTCTCTCCATCATAAGCAAATGCTTCACAAGGGCAGTTATCTACCATGCGTTCAATCAGATTGGGACTTGGTGCCTGTGCATGCTTTTTTACAGCATCCTGATTAATCTGCCACGTCTTAATTCCAATTTCCGGATGTGTGATATTGTGTATGGCATATTTCCCTCTGGCAGATGCCATACCGATTCCCACATTTTTCATGGCACCTCCAAAGACGCCCATAGCATGCCCTTTAAAATGGCTGACCACGATGACCACATCAAAATCCAGCAGCTTCTTCGCCAGGTATGCATATTTTAAGTATACGCCGTTCGGAACCTCTACTTTGACATCCTCCGTACCATAGTCCCCATCGCAGATAATGATTGGACATCCCATGGTTTCTTCTGTAAAGCCGTGGGCTGCCGCCACCCGAAGATGGTCTTCTCTGGAGATACGCGAAACACTCTCTCCATATGCGGCAACGCAGGTTTCCACTATAGCAGGCTTTCCGCCCAGACGCTTCACCTCATCCGCTACCGCACTTACCCAATGGGGACGCAGATTCAGGGCATTGCCCCACTCTCCCATATGCGTCTTGATGGCAACCCGGTCACCCGGCTTGATCATTCCGGCAAGTCCCGCGTCTTTCAGCACCTTAACTCCTTTAAAAGGAATACTGTCCATCATAGAGCCCGCACGATCATTGAGATAATACACTTTTGAAGACATGAAATCGACCTCTCTTTCTGCATATTCTATATGCAATCTGAAAATGACTCCCGCAATGACAGTTCATCCGGAAGATTACTTCCGATAAGCACCACCGTACTCTTTCGTTCCTCTCCATCTTCCCAGAGACAATCAGCCTTTGAATAAAAGGACTTGCGGACAGCCTGGAACTCATATCGCCAGTCATCCCCAGCAAAGCAGAAAAAGCCTTTGCTCCGAAGAATCTTATTTCCCTCCTCTTCGAACAGACGATTGAGCCACTTGTTAACCTTTTCCTTATCCATCGGACGTGTTTCACTCAGAACAATTGTATGTATTTCCTGCATCGGTTTTCGTTCCTTTCCAATCTTCAGGTCCTTAAGCTGCGAATACAGTGAAATATTCAGAACATTCTTAAGCGGAACTCTCCCATAGCTGCTGCGATAAATCTCTGCCATTCCATTAAGCTCTTTAATGCGTTCCTCGAGCCTGGAAAGTTGTTCCTCATCTGCCAGATCCACTTTGTTGAGGACAATTGCATCAGCAAAAACCACCTGCTGCCTTGCCACTTCAAACTCTTCCAGATTAAGCAGTCCATATTCGGCATCTACCACTGCGATATAACCATTCAGCCGATAGTGCACAGGCATATGTCCCACCAGAAACAAGTGCACCAGACTTTCCGGCATATCCAGACCGCTGCACTCCATAAGCAGCCGGTCAAATGGCTGCGCCGCATCGCTATACAATTTATGAAGGTAATCATAAAGTACCAGCTGTGGATCGTCATGGACTGTCACACCGGGAAATACATGTATATGGTCGGTAACATTTTTGAGCAGCTTATCATCAATGGATACCGCCCCATACTCCCTTACGATAACATCTGTGCGTTCTTTTTTCTGCTCCTCTAAGATGTAATTGAGAAACGTGGTTTTCCCTGCTCCCAAAAATCCCCCGATTACATTGACGCCGACAGGTTTACTGTGATAATGTGTCATACTTCCTCCCCGGATATCTTATGCTGTCATCTTACAATCAATCCAACGCTGCCGCTGTATCAAAGGCACTCTGAACCGCCTCTGCAATCAGGCCTGTCTTGTCAGAATCACCGATATTGTAAATCCTGTCAAACCGATCCTTTATAGTATCATACAGGCCGTTATTTGAAGAGACACCCATAGACAATACGACCTCATCCGCAGGAATGAAAACACTTTCACCAGTTTCAAGATTTTCCGCCTTCACCGCATCCTGTGTGATTTCCAGAAGCTTATGCTTCATCCGTATATCAATCCCCGCAGCCATTGCATGGCCCATGGCCAACATTTGCTCCGTAGATGTCGCAGCCGGATCCGATGGCGGAAGCATATCGATGATGGTCACCTTATTTCCACGGCTCGCATAGGTGGCACCACATTCCAGACCTACAAGCCCGGCTCCCACAATCACAACCTGCTTTCCCTTGCCCTCCGGAAAATCAGCAAGAATATCCCGGACTTCCTTCACATTGGGCAATTTGATTCCCGGAATGGAACCCGGAATGACCGGATTAGATCCTGTACACACAAACACAGCATAGGGATCTAAGGCGGCGATGTCATCGCCGTCAGCTTCTTTTCCTGCATTTACCTGAATTCCCAGCCGCTCCACTTCATTACGGAAATATTCGATATGCCACTTGAGCTTCGACTTACCATCCGGAACAGATCCAATCAGTTCCATGCCTCCCACCTCAGG
>CAMKHH010000264.1 GCA_946412445.1 uncultured Eubacterium sp. | reverse complement strand
AATTTTAGCAATGCTGCTGCATGAGAGAAGCTCGTCACGGCGGGTTTCTCTAAAATTCAAACCATGGGTTAGTAAAAGCTAACCTAAATAAAGGAGGAGAAAATGAAGCAAAAAGAAAAATCTGTTTTTGCCTGGCTCAGGGAATTTGCCGGTTCTCACAAGGGCTTGTATACCGCCAGTGTCGCGGCTGCGGTTTTGGGGGTATTGTGCAGTATCGTCCCGTATATAATTGTGGGAGATATGCTTGCGAAGCTGCTGGGGGGAAATAGGGATTGGAGTTTTTATCTGCGGGATGGATTTATCATGGCAGCTTTCTGGCTGGGGAGGGTGATCTTCCACGGCATATCGACCACCTGCTCCCACAAGGCTACTTTTCATGTACTGGGAAATATCAGAAAGCAGGTGTGTGATAAATTGTCCAGAGTGCCTTTAGGCTATGTGAAGGACACACCTTCCGGAACCTTGAAGAACGTTATCGTAGAGCGTATTGACAGTATTGAGACAACACTGGCTCATGTGCTGCCGGAATTCACTGCGAATCTTCTGGCACCTCTGTGTGTATTTATTTATCTCTGCCTGGTGGACTGGAGAATGGCATTGGTTTCACTGATTACTCTGCCCTTAGGGTTGCTTACCTATATGGGCATGATGATTGGCTATGAAGAGAAGTACCGCAACACAGTGGTAAAGACAAAGAGGCTGAATGATACTGCTGTAGAGTATATCAATGGCATCGAAGTGATTAAAGCTTTTGGGCGGGCAAAAAATTCGCAGGAAAAATTCATTGTGGCCGCGAAAGAGGGTGCAGAGTGCTTTGTGGAATGGATGAAGAGCACTAATGTCTTCTTCAGTATTGCAATGGTTCTGACTCCCTGTACCGCTTTATTTGTATTGCCCATCGGCGGCCTGCTTGTGAAAAATGGGTCCTTGTCTGTTCCTGATTATGTGCTGTGCCTTGTTCTTTCAATTGGTCTGATCTCACCGCTTATCACGGTCATGTCCTACTCGGATGACATTGCAAAGGTAAGTACAATCATCGGGGAGGTCACAGGAATTTTGTCACAGGAAGAGCTGAAGCGCCCTGGCACGGATCGGAAAAAGCCGGAGGATTATTCCATTACATTGTCTGACGTGACATTTGGATATCATGATAAGGAAGTACTCCACGGAATTGACATGTACATAAAAGAAGGAACAGTGAATGCATTGGTAGGACCTTCGGGAAGCGGAAAGTCCACGATTGCAAAGCTGATTGCATCTCTCTGGGATGTGGACAGGGGAAGCATCTGCATCGGCGGAGTGGATATCCGGGATTTATCGCTGGAGGAGTACAATCGGAAGGTGGCCTATGTATCGCAGGATAATTATTTGTTTGATGATACAATACGTGAAAATATCCGTATGGGCCGGCTGGATGCTACGGACGAAGAGGTGGAGACAGTGGCAAAAAGAAGTGGCTGTCACGAATTCATTGAGGAATTGGAAAAAGGGTATGATACAGTGGCGGGCGGTGCCGGCGGACACCTCTCAGGGGGTGAACGACAGAGAATTGCTATTGCGAGAGCGATGCTGAAAGATGCACCGATTGTCATTCTCGATGAAGCCACGGCTTATACAGATCCGGAAAATGAGGCGGTCATACAGGCCTCAGTTGCGAAGCTGGTGCAGGGAAGGACGCTGATCGTCATCGCCCACCGTCTCTCTACCATTGCCGATGCGGATCAGATTTTTGTAGTAAAGGACGGCGGGATTCTTGAACGGGGAACCCATCAGGAGCTGCTTGCAAATCAAAGCCTGTATCAGAAGATGTGGGAGGCCCATATGTCGGTGAAGGATACGGTAAGGGAGGGAGAGGTCTATGCTTAAGATATTTAAAAAGTTTTTCGCATTTTGCGAAGACGCAGACAGAAAGAAATTTTACCGTGCCCTTGTGGACGGTATCCTGCTGGCATTGATGGAGGCACTGAAGATCCCTGCCATGCTGCTGATGATTCAGGCAGCTATTGATAAAAACATCACAACAAAAGTAATCTGGCAATGCTTTGGCATCCTGCTGTTCAGTGTCATTGCAGGAGCGATTGTAAAATACCGCTCTACGATTTTACAGTGCGAAGCAGGCTACGGCACTACGGCTAATAAAAGAATTGAAATCGCAGAGCATCTGCGTTATCTCCCTATGGGGTATTTTAATAAAAACAGTCTGGGCTATATCACCTCCGTGACGACCAATACCATGGAAAATCTTGCAGATGTGGCAACCAGGGTGGTGATGCTGACAACACAGGGAATCCTGACCACAGGAATTATTGCGCTGATGCTGCTATTTTACGACTGGAGAATCGGTCTGGTTGTAGTCATCGGACTGTGCATTTTTCTTTTAGTAAATAGTTCTATGCAGAGAAAATCCCAGAAAGTTTCACCAAGAAAACTGAAGACGGACACTGCTCTTGTGGAAAAAGTGCTTGAGTATATCCAGGGCATTGCGGAGGTAAAGTCTTATAATCTTACCGGCAGCACCGCAAAGAAGCTGAACCATGCGATTGATGATAATACGGACTGTAATATAGAGCTGGAAATGACATTTATTCCCTATATGACCGTGCAAAATGCGGTGACGAAGCTGACGGGAATTGTCATGATTCTGCTCTCTGTTTATCTTTATCTCCAGGGCAGCATGAGTCTGATCGTATGTATCACCATGATGATATCTTCCTTCATGGTATACTCCAGTTTAGAGCAGGCCGGCTCCTATTCTTCTCTGCTCCGTGTGGTAGATGCCAGCGTAGATAAGGCACAGGATATCCTGAATCTTCCGGGAATGGATATTGAAGGCAGAGATCTGACACCGGCAGATTTTGAGGTAGATTTGGAGCATGTGGACTTCTCTTATGAAAAGCAAAAGATTATTGAAAATCTGTCCATGCATATCCCGGAGAAAACAACGACAGCCATTGTAGGTCCGAGCGGCGGAGGAAAGACAACACTGTGCCACCTGATTGCCCGCTTCTGGGATGTGGATAAAGGAAGTGTTACTTTAGGAAAAACAAATGTAAAAGATTTCAGTATGGACAGTCTGATGAAAAATTTCAGCTTTGTATTTCAGAATGTTTATCTGTTTCAGGATACCATAGCAAACAATATCCGATTCGGACAGGAAAACGCATCCATGGAAAAAGTGACAGAAGCAGCAAAAAAAGCATGCTGCCATGATTTTATTATGGAACTGCCCGAGGGCTACGATACAATTATCGGTGAAGGCGGTGCATCTCTTTCAGGAGGAGAAAAGCAGAGAATCTCCATTGCAAGAGCTATCATGAAAGAC
>CAMKHH010000263.1 GCA_946412445.1 uncultured Eubacterium sp. | reverse complement strand
TTGCACGGCACAATGCCTTTATACGTCTTTGCTTTTGTACTGAAGCAGAGACCTCCGGTTTTGTTTTTTGTAATATAGACGAAGGGTTCCTCTCCCTGGTTTGCTACATCGAAAACATCAAGGATTTCCAGTACATCCTTTGGAAGAGCCGTGATTTTGCTGGCTCTGCTATGCCCATTTGCCATGGAAATTACCCCGCTGAGTGCATATGGGTTGTCTCCGGCATCTTTAATCATGAACATAGCGATATCTGCCTCACTCTTAAAATACAGGTACTTCTCATAAGCACAGATCTCCGTATTTTTCCCAGTCAAAAACCTTGTGAGAATTTTTAACTGGTCTCCATCCACCTGATAAAGAAACTCCTTTTTCTGTTCTGAACCTTCCTCCTTTGCAGAATCAGGCAGCTCATATTTTACACTGTCCCCATAGAAAGCCAGCTTATAAGTGTCAGTGCTGCTCATCTGGAATTTTCCATTCTCCATGTCAAAACGGATGCAGACCGAACCTGTCACACCGTCAGCGCCGGAATCATAAAACCTGCCCGCCTTAAACAAGATTTCAAGAAACTTCTTTGTATCCATGGTTGTTCTCACCAGCCAGTCGTTTGTCGGCGCGATGATAACCGGTTCCTCGCCAAGCGGTATCTGAACCTGATTTCCGCCTTTTTTTATGATACAGTTCTTTCCGACTTCCAACGATAGCGGCGCTTCATTGCCGTTATTCAGGGCATTTGTGATGTCACACAGCTTTTTACCGCTAATATATGCATCATAGTCCTCTTCTTCCATCTCCAGTTCATTAATCAGAAATGCACTGAACAACTGCTTTTTCCCATCGAAGCTGACTGCCATGCCAATATAACCTTCCTTAATCTTTTGTTTTTTGGTCATGGTCAGCCGCACGGAATTTTCCGTAACCTCCTTTTTCTCCTTGGTGACTCCCACTGCGGGCTGAATTTTTCTCATACACTCCGCAAATCTTGAACTTTCCACTGTAAATTTCATATATTTTCCTCCTTTTTTGGGGCAGATATTTTCTGCCATTAATGACTTCTGTTACATACTAAATAATGTAGGCATCCCTTTGCCGGCTTTCTTTTTCTTTTTTTCGCTTTTACTGAATATTTCGCCTATGGAACCTGTATCCAATAAAAACGTAGTAAACAGCGCATTTGAATTTATTCCGGCATCTTCAGCCTGCTTCACCTGTAAATCTTCTTCCATTGTTTCTTCCTCAACAGCTTTCTCTTCCTGTGGCATTTCGAACTCCTCCTCTTCCTTTATCCGATCTTCACTATTCGTTTTTAACCCAAACAGGTCAAACAAGTCTATGGACTCTCCCGTGTCGGACAATAATCCTCCGGATCGGCTTACCCTTGTTGTAATATCTATTCCTGTCAATTCCTCAAAGGTTTTCATCTGCTTATGCTCCTGCCGTTCCCCGGTAGTGGAATGCCACTGGTTCAGAGCATCAAACATGCCTTTCAAGCCTTTCATCTGCTCCGGTGTTTTTTCAGTGACTGCCTGTGCAAGTTTTATCTTAGGATCTACTCCCTGCGCCATGGCACACAGGCCTTCAGACGAGAAATGCCCCTGTATCGCACTGGTGGCCACCTGCTTGCTTGCCACCATCTCCAACGCATCAATCTGGATTGTCCTTTCTGACAAAAGATATATGGTCCGGCATTCCAGGATCTGGTTCAGGCGGTAATGGCGCCTGCTCGCCTGCCACATGGTAAAAAGGTCATAGCTGTATTGGTAAAAAATAATCGTGGGATAGTTATATAACTCATTTTTATACTCAAAAAGAAAATCCAGCCCAGTCTTAACGCAGCGTGGATTTGTAATAAACACCCTGACGCCTTTTGCTGCCATCTGGTGCATCCAGGCCTCCCTTTCTTCCGCAGGCGGATTACTGCTTTCAAGAATCTCAACTTCTTTCACACGCAGGCCGCATTCCCTGGTAATGATTTCCTTCAGACGTTTTGTTACCCGGGCCTCTCCTTTTCCGGTATATTCACAGTAAATAAAAACGTTTCTGTTTTCCTTCAGCTCCCGCTCAACAATTTCACAAAGACGCCTTTCCTTATTCAAGAGTTTCCCGTCTTTTATCAAATAGGACAAATCCGGGACTTTCGTAATGATTCCGCCGTCTATCGGCGACAGAATATCTGACCTGCCATACGGCTTATCCGTGTAGGAAAGAGAAAACTGTAAGAAGCTTCCCAGAATCGAGTTGCCAAGCTGCTGTTCAATCATTGCTGTCTTCATTTTATCTCTGATATCGCAGTATACACCATAAATCTTATCTTCCAGCGGTACATACTCAACCGTCTCATTCAGCGGCGGCAGATAAGAGCTCATATCCGATAAATTTAAAAATACAGCCTTATCCATAAGAAAATCTGTAAATATGTTCAGGGAGATTCCCGGACGGCATTTAGGAGAACCTATCATCCTGCCTCTGGACATTGTGTTATAATCGCCGTTTTTCCCATTTTCCACCTCGTACTCCGTTGCAATGGTTCCGTACCTCTCGACAAACTTACGTTCCCCAGCCGCATCATAGGTATAACCCATACTGCGCATCTTCCTTGGATCCAGACGGAAAAGCAGATAAAAGAAATGATTTGCATATCCTCCTGCAATCGTGCCGGTAAGTGCCAGCTGCCAGCGGCTTGCTTTTACAAGGTCATGCATTGCGAACCCCTGGGCGCTCCCTCCGCCTTTGTACTCATGAGCCTCATCAAAAATGGCAAAGTCGAAATAACCTTTCAGGTACTTTTTGATATATCTTGACGGCGCATACTTGCGTACGCCCATAATCTTGGGATATGTAATTTCATCTTCATCAAGATCGTTCTCTGCAATGTATTCTTCTTTCCACTTATCATGCACCCAGACGGTCTTTTTGTTCTTCTTTGCTTTGTTCGCCCAATGCGTCATTTTAACCCATGACTTTTTCCTGATGCTTACCGGCTTGAACGACAATGTCCTGTTTACCGGTTCGCAGGCGGGCTGCCAGAGAGAAGTGCCGCAATTTCTGCAGACATGGTTTGCCCTTGTCTGCGTGGCAAAATCAGATGGCTGAAGCGGCCGGTTTTCATCCGAAGGACAGCAGGCATCCGTATCAGCTGGATACAGAAGCTGGCTGCATTCCGGACATACCAGACCCACTTCCTGAAAACCGCATTCCTCAATCTCCCACTCTTTGCACCCACAGGTACACTGTGTCCACGTGGACATACGCTGCAGGTCCTTGCAGTTTCTGCACCGTTTAACAATGGGGTTTTTCTTCTTAATTTGTGATGGAAGCGGCACATACGTATAGGAC
>CAMKHH010000262.1 GCA_946412445.1 uncultured Eubacterium sp. | reverse complement strand
TTGTAAAAGCCAATCATGGCACTGCAGGGATGGTCTTAAGCGAATTTGGAATACAGGAAGCCCGCCTGTTATCTTTGATTGATAGTTTAATAGCGCCTGCCGGTGCAGTTGCATCGGTAATGCAGCCAGGTTATACGCCAAGGGCGGAGAAAATATTGGAAAATTCCAGAGGGGAAGCAGCTCATTTTGGCAGTGATACTGTAGGTACAGAACACATTTTGATAGCCATGCTAAAGGAAACGGACTGTGTGGCTACCCGTCTTTTATATACTATGGGTATAAATATACAAAAACTCTATGCAGCAATTTTATTTGCCATGGGTGAAGAACAGAACATAGGTAAAGAAGAATTGAAGCCGAGGAATGCCCATGAAAGTCAGGGCACGGCAACACCCACGTTGGACCAGTATAGCAGGGACTTAAGTGAGATGGCAAGGCAGGGAAAACTGGATCCTGTGGTAGGAAGAGAGCAGGAAATTGACCGTATCATTCAAATTTTAAGCAGGAGGACTAAGAATAATCCCTGCCTGATTGGTGAACCCGGTGTAGGAAAGACAGCCATAGCTGAAGGTTTGGCACAAAGAATCGTGTGGGGACTTGTGCCGGATGGAATGAAAGAAAAGCGAGTGGTTGTATTAGATCTGTCCGGAATGGTAGCGGGGAGTAAGTATAGGGGAGAGTTTGAAGAGAGAATCAAAAAAGTAGTCAGAGAGGTCATGGAAAACAGCAATATCCTGCTGTTTATCGATGAACTCCATACAATTATCGGTGCGGGTGGTGCCGAAGGTGCTTTGGATGCTTCCAACATCTTAAAGCCATCCTTGTCCCGTGGTGAAATCCAGCTGATCGGCGCGACCACAATTGAAGAATATCGAAAGTATATCGAAAAGGACGCGGCACTGGAACGAAGATTTCAACCTGTTATGGTAGAAGAACCCACATCGGAACAGACTGTAGACATTTTAAAAGGTCTGAGGCCATATTATGAAAAACACCATGGAGTTGAGATTGATGATAATGCACTGAACGCAGCTGTAAAAATGAGTGTTCGTTACATCAATGACCGCTTTCTTCCGGATAAAGCCATTGACCTGATCGATGAGGCGGCTTCCAAGGTTCAGTTGGGCGGATACCAGGTACCGGAGGAAATCCTCGTGTATGAAAAGCAGCTGAAAGAAATACTTATTGAGAAGGAGGATGCAATAAAAGCCGGTGATTTTGACAAAGCAAGAGAATCGCAGGAGCATCAGGAGGAAACGTCTTGCCAGATTGGAGCAGATTCTTCATAAAAGGGTTGTTGGTCAGGAACAGGCTGTAAGCGCTGTAGCGAAAGCAATAAAACGTGGTAGGATTGGGCTGAAGGATCCTAACCGCCCAATTGGCTCTTTTCTCTTTCTGGGACCAACCGGTGTAGGGAAAACCGAACTGTCCAAAGCATTGGCTGAAGCTGTATTTGGAACGGAACAGGCCATGATTCGAATTGATATGTCTGAATACATGGAAAAGCACAGTGTATCGAAACTGATTGGCTCTCCTCCGGGGTATGTAGGTTATGAGGAAGGTGGGCAGTTATCAGAAAAAGTACGCCGTAATCCGTATAGCGTTATTCTGTTGGATGAAATTGAAAAAGCTCATCCTGATGTATTCAACATTTTGCTTCAGGTGTTAGATGATGGGCATATTACAGATTCCCAAGGCAGGAAAGTTGATTTTAAACAAACCTGCATTATCATGACTTCCAATGCCGGTGCACAATCAATTATCGAGCCTAAAAGACTGGGATTCGGAACGCAGAGCGATGATGAGAAGGATTACGAGCATATGAAGGCGCAGGTAATGGAGGAAGTTCGGAGAATGTTTAAACCGGAATTTCTGAATCGCATCGATGACATTATTGTATTCCATGCGTTGGGTAAAGAGAATATGAAGAAAATTGTCAATATACTCTTGAAGGATCTGAAGAATCGCTGCAGGGAACAGTTGAATATGGAATTAAGAGTCAGCGAAAAAGCAAAAGAATATCTTATCGACAGCAGTTTCGATAATAAATACGGGGCAAGGCCACTGAAACGTGCAATACAGAACAAGATAGAAGACCCGCTTGCGGAGGAACTTCTCCAGGGACATGTAAAAAAGGGAAGTATTGTAAGCATAGGAGCGGGGAAAAATAGTATAACAATAAAAGAAGCGGCAGTTAAAGAAAAGACAACAGATAAATAATGTAACAGCCACAAGGCTCTCATCTTCGCAGGTGAGAGCCTTGTTTTTATACCAAAGTATGCAAGGAAAGCTGCCAGTGGCAGCTTTTCTGTAGCATGGCTGATAGCAGCCATATTAAGTGTCTTGTCACATGTAAAATTTAGTGGTATACTATGGCGAGTAGCCAGTGCAGGTTTCTTATAATAAGTTAGAGAGTGTTCTGGAAAGAACAGGTATGACAGATGTAAAAATGGAGGAGATTATGAAAGAAAGCTTAGAAAAGCTTCGGGAGCTGAAGCAGCAAAAAGATGCGGTAATTCTGGCCCATTATTACGTTCCTGATGAAGTACAGGATGTAGCAGACTATATTGGAGATTCCTATTACCTGAGTGAAATCGCGACAAAAGTTAAAGAGCAGACCATAGTGCTTTGCGGTGTGGCTTTTATGGGAGAAAGTGCAAAGATATTGAATCCGGACAAGAAAGTGCTTCTGCCGGAACCTCATGCCGATTGTCCGATGGCCCATATGGCGTCTGTAGAGAATATAGATGAAATCAGAAATAAATATGAGGATGTAGCAGTGGTGTGTTACGTGAACTCTACGGCAGAGCTTAAGGCGCATTCAGATGTCTGTGTAACATCCTCCAATGCTGTGAAGATTGTGCGAAATCTTCCAAATAAAAATATATATTTTATTCCTGATGTACATATCATACTGAACGATGGTTACTGCCATGTCCATAGCAATATCAGCAGTGAGGACATTATAAAGGCAAAAAAGTCTCGTCCGGATGCCAAGATATTAGTTCATCCTGAGTGCAAGGGTGAGGTACTTGAGTTGGCTGATTACGTAGGAAGCACATCCGGAATTATCGAGTATGCAACTATATGTGAGGCGAAGGAGTTTGTTGTTGCCACGGAGATGGGGGTATTCCACGAACTGAAAAAAAGAAATCCTGATAAGAGCTTTTACGTTGCCGGGAATCTTCAGATTTGTCCAAATATGAAGAAAATCACAGTGGAAAAGGTTATTTCGGCCATGGAAAAAGGGCAGCCTGAGGTTATTTTGTCAAAAGATTTTAGAAGACAGGCATATACACCTCTGAAGCGTATGCTTACGATGGCTGGTCAAAAGTAAAGCATTCTGGTAATATGTCAAGACTAA
>CAMKHH010000261.1 GCA_946412445.1 uncultured Eubacterium sp. | reverse complement strand
ACTGTAGTCTCACTCTATCAAAATACAGGTACTTATCAGTTTTTGTGTGGCGCCAGCTTTGGCTTTGAAATTTGGGCGGCAGAAATCCTGGTGGAGCTTAAGGAAGAATATCCGGAGATGGAACTCTACTGCATTGAGCCATATGCGGATCATACAGATAACTGGAGCAGCCGGAGAAAAGAGCGATATGCATACATGGTGAAGAATGCGAACGGTATATATCAACTTGGTGTTGATAAGCACTATGTTGCCTGTTACAAGGAACAAAAGCTATTTCTTATTGAACATGCCGATACGATTATCTCTGTATCAGGGCGGCACATCAAGCCAGGAGGCGGATCGGCACAGATCATCAATTTGGCCAGGGAAAAAGGAAAACGTACTATTTTTGTTACATAAGACAAACGCAAAACGAACATATTTCGTAGTGAGAGGTTAAACATATGAAATTGCAAAACACAACAGATTATGGCATTCGTGTCATGTGTATCCTTTATAAGAAAAAAAATTCATTGACAATAGCCGCTGAAATTGCGGATGAGCTCTGTATTTCATACGGATATCTGCTCAAGGTTCTGGGATGTTTAAAAGAGGGGGGTATGATTGAGGCCGTACATGGACGTCTGGGAGGCTACCGGATTGCTGAGAGCATGCGGGATGCTACCCTTTATGATATTATTCAGGTGATGGAAGGTAAGATTAAGCTGAACAGCTGTCTGGGTGACGAGGATTACTGCAGCCGGGAGACAAAAAAGAAATGCTCCGTTCATGCAGTATTGGAATCCACACAGCATAAACTGGTCAGTACGTTGCATGAGGTGACATTATCTGAGTTGGCCGGAGAATAAAGCAAAGAATACAATGAAAGCCGTAGTCCTTTAAAGCTAAGGAAGCTACGGCTTTTTTGGTTTTGATTGACTATGATTATACACAGTGTTATAGTAGCAATACAGAAAACCTGCCACCGGCAGCTTTTCTCGCATACTTTGGTATACAGAAAACCTGCCACTGGCAGTTTTCTTGCATACTTTGCTATAAAAAAGAAGAAGCTGTTATACATATTCTGTGTAACGGCTTTTTCTGTAAAATGCCGGGCGAAGGGGAAAGCTATGGGACGAAAAGTGTTTATGGACAGGTTTTGGAAAAAGTTCCGGGATCTGCCAATTGCGAAGAAGATTCTGGTATGGCTGCTGCTTCTGATTATTTTGCCCAATCTCCTCATTGAGATAGTTGCTTATCAGCTGAATGTGGCCACCATCCGGAACCAGACCGGAGACCTGATACGGGCAAATCTGGAACTTACTACCAGCAACGTGGAGAACTTTTTTATATCCTGTGACAGTCTGATACAGAGAATTTATACGGATACTTCTTACATTGAGAATCTGGAGCCTGTGAATCTCTGGGATGACAGCAGGTATGATGCGGCTAAGTACACGATTAATGAAAAGCTTCGGGAAATCATGTATATCAACGAGGAGATTTTAGGGATTGCAATTGCAGGCAAGAATGGTGACCTTTTATTTTATGACAATATATCAAATTCGAGTTCCAGAAGTTTTTGCTTTGATGACCCTGATATCGTCAACAGCGATCTGGTTTTGCAGGCATGGGAGAAGAAGGGGACAATTTACTCTAAGACATATCACAAGATGCGTTCGGAGTATGGAGATAAGGATTATTTCTACATTGCTCATCAGCTTACAGATTTTAACAATTACCGGAAGGGACCGGTGGGAGTTCTGGTTCTATGTGTTGACGAGGATGCGCTGAAGCAGATTTATCATGCGGAGGATACTGCATATAGTACTACCTTTATTGTAAACAAATACGGGGACATCATCTCATTTCCGAAGCGTACCAGTATCGGAGATAATATCTTTGACGGAAATAAGACACAGCCGGCAGATGAAGTTTCCCTTAAAGAAGCGGCTGTGTCCTATATAGGGAATATAGAGACATTGGATCCCGGAAACATGGTCATAAATATGGAAGGCATTGTTGACCGGGAATTCTATGTTGTGAATGTCCAGAATATGAAATATGCACTGAAAAACGCTAATTTTATTACTGCCGTCATTATTCTCATAGGATTGTTTACTGTAATTATATGTATCCTGATTTCTATCTGGTTTTCGGAAGATACTGACCGGTCAGTCAAGCGTATCTTAAAAGGCATGGATGCGGCTAATAAAGGCGACCGCGAGGTGAGAATTGAGACAGAGGGACAGGATGAATTTTCACGGATATCCAATCACTTTAATCTGATGATGGATGAAATTACAGCTTCCGAGGCACAGGAAAAGGAGGCTCTGATCAGAGAAAAGCATGCGGAAATAAAATCTCTGGAAGCACAGATTAATCCGCATTTTCTGTATAATACACTGGATGCGATTAATTGGGTGGCAATCGGGCAAAAGGAGTATACCATCAGCAAGATGCTTAAAAGCCTTGCCGGAATTCTGCGGTACAGCGTCCATAAAAGTAATGAGGTGGTCAGGATTTCGGATGAGCTGGAGTATTTAAAGACCTATATCTATCTGCAGCAGCAGCGTTTTGAATATAGCTTTATCTGTACAATTGAGGCAGATGAGGACATTCAAAACTGTAAAATCCATAAGCTGTTAATCCAGCCGCTGCTGGAAAATGTACTCATCCATGCATTTCCGGGACCTACAGGTGAGGATGAGGTCAATATCTGCATCCGGGAGGTGGATGAGGAATACATTCAGATTACAGTTAAGGATAACGGGGTCGGGATGGAGGCTTCTCTGGTTGAGCTGTTCAACCATCTGGATTACCGGAAGGAGCGGATCGAGTCGAGCATCGGGGTTCGTAATGTGATAACCAGAATCAAGCTGTATTATGGAGAAAAGGGATACTTTCACGTGGAATCGGATGCACGCGGAACTTGTACCGAGCTTCGGATTCCATATGAATAGAGAAGGAATGTGAAGGAAGAGAATGTAGAGGAGGATAAAATATGCGTATCGTTGTTGTGGAGGATGAGCCAAAAACCCGGGAAGGCCTGCTGAATATCATAAAAGAGTACACGGATTATGAGATTGCAGGTGTATGTCAGGACGGAGCAGAAGGACTGGAAACAATCCGCAAATATGAGCCGGATCTTGTGATTACGGATATTAAGATGCCTCGTATGGACGGGCTTAAGATGTTGGAGAAGCTAAAGGAGGACCATATTGAGGTTCCGGCCATTTTGCTGACCGGATATTCGGACTTTGAATACGCAAGGAAAGCTCTTCAGCTTCAGGTGGTGGAATACGCATTGAAGCCATTGGATGTGGATGAATTTATGAAAACCCTTCAGGAAACAGAAATTCGGATTGAAAAGAAAAAGATAGAAAAGAT
>CAMKHH010000260.1 GCA_946412445.1 uncultured Eubacterium sp. | reverse complement strand
GGCTTCCGGAGCATCCGTTCCTACAAAAGCTGACTTATCATAGCTTCCGAGAACTTCTCCCTCTGTCTTATCGTCTTCAACAGCACGGTTGAAGAATACAATCGGGATTCCTGCCGCTTCTGCTTTATCTACAAGCTGCGAAGAAGCATCTACAGAACCTGATGTAACAATATTGACAACCAGCATGGATGCACCGGTCTGAATTGCTGTATCAATCTGCTCATTCTGTGTTGTCTGGTTGCTGTTGGCATCGTAATCCTGATACGTAACCCCAAGCTTATCCAGCTTTTCATCCAGTGCTGTACGTACGGATGCGATATATGTGTCCGAGTACGTATAGTAGAATACTGCTATATTCGCATCAGAAGATGCCTCTTTTCCATCATCCTTCGTACTTTCGCTTTTTGCACTGCTTGTACTTCCCTCATTGCTGCCGCCTGTGTTTCCGCATCCGGCAAACATCCCTGCTGTCATAGTTGCCATGAGAAGAACTGCTAAAATCTTTCTTTTCATAATATATCCTCCATTTCTGTTCTGGAATCAGTATAGCATCAATCCCAGATTCTTTACATGTGACATACTATTCTTTTTTTGTGTTATTCTACACAATCTGGTCTTCGCCTTTTCCAAACGCAAATAATGCCCGCTGGCTTTTATCATCATACATATTCTCCCTGGTTACGAGAATACTCGAGGTCTCTATTTCTGTTTTATCCAGCTTCTGCCCGTTAAGCAATGCGCAAGCCTTCTCGACACCCAGATAGCCTATTGCATAGGGATTCTGAACAATCAATGCATCCACATCTCCATTTTCCAGCATACCCACGGACTTGACATTGCTGTCAAACGCAATCAGCTGTGTGTCGCTGCCCAACCCCATCTCTTCAACCGCATAGCCGACTCCCAGACTGGTCCATTCATTGAACGTAACAAGTACATTAATATGAGGATATTGATTCAGCATATCAATCGTCCCCTGTTTGGCATCCTCTACCGTAGATTTTACATTAATAGAAGAAACAATTTCTGTCCGTTCATCCTTTTCCACAGTATCACGGAACCCGTTCTCCCGCATCTGTCCGTTCTGTGTATTTTTGTCAAAATTTACAATCCCGATGCGAAGCGTCCGCGCCGGATTTTTAAGTGCCTCCTCTCCGGCTACGCAGCCTGCACCATAATTATCCGTTCCGATATAGCACATAACCTGGGCGCTGTTGACCGGGCTGTCAACGATTACAATCTTAATCCCCTTTTCTGCCGCCCGGTTGATTGCATCTGCATTTGCCTCAAAGTCAATCGCTGAGAATATAATCGCATCCACATCCTCTTCAACTGCAGCATCAATCATATGGTTCTGCATCTCAAAGTCTTCCTCACTGCCCGGTCCTTCACACGTAAGGTTCAGGTTGTATTCCGCACTTGCCGCATTCGCTCCGGCATAGGCAGACTGCCAGAATGCAGAATCTGTGGATTTGGATATAAATACAACCTTACGTTTTTCGATTGAACTATTATTGGTCTGGTTATCCGACCAGAACCACACAGCATCTCCAAATGCAATATAAAAGACACTCCCCAGTAAAAGAAGACCCACCCCTATGGCCACCAGTGCTTTTCTCCTACTTTTTCGCATACTCTTCCTCCTCAACCTTTGGCACACGAATTGTGACACAGGTTCCTTCGTCCAGTTCGCTTGTAATATTCAGACCATAGTTATCCCCAAAATAGATTTTAATTCTGTCATTCACATTCTTTGTTCCGATTCCGGTTCTGTCTCCCGGTTCTCTATGCATGATTTCATAACACTGCTGCTCTGACATTCCCACGCCATTATCCTCTATCTCAAACACGATATCCTCGCCGTCCTGGTAAATCCGGATCTGGATCTCGCCTTCATCAAGCATCTGATTCACACCATGATAAATTGCGTTTTCAATAATCGGCTGCAGTGTGATTTTATTGCATAAATATGGAAGACATTCCTCCTCTACATCAAAGGAATAGGTAAACTGATTCTTATATCTGTACTTTTCAATCTTCAGATAACTCATGGCATGCTGGACTTCCTTTTCAATCGGAATCAGTTCATGTCCTTTACTGATACTGATGCGGAACAGCCTTGCAAGAGAATTAACCATCTCTTCCGCATCTTCATTCTTACCTTCTTCGCACATCCATGCGATGGCGTCCAGCGTATTGTACAGAAAATGAGGATTAATCTGTGCCTGCAGTGCATTCAACTCTGTTTTTCGCAGCGTAATTTCCTCCTGGCGCACCTGATCCATCAATTTCTGCAGACGGACAACCATATGTCCGAAGGAATTGGACAGGGTTGTAATCTCCGTTGTTCCGCTTACCGGCGAAAATATAAAGTTTTCCGTATTTTTCTCGAATTCCCGCATCGCAGTAACCAGTTTTCTGATTGGTGTAGAAAAAAGCTCGGAAAACGCCCATCCAAGCAGGAATACCGCAACAAGAACTCCACAGAGCATCTTCAGCAGATTGGATACCGCACTGCTTACTTTTGCAGTAATCATTTCATCCACATAACAGACCCCTACGATTTTCCAGTCACAGTTTTCCAATTCCCTGACTGTATAAATCGCTTCTGACTCCGTATGGGTACCTTCCTTAAGTTCGGCTCCCTTTTCCTCTTTCAGGCCGGAATAAATCAGCTGCTGCTGCGGATGGTAAATCAAGTTACCCTCCGAATCAGCAATGTAAACATACCCATGGGCCCCGATTCCCACATTATCTATATAGTTGGCGATATCCGAAAACCGGATATCCATATTCACCTGCAGCCTTTCTCCGTCTTTTCCCTGAACCTCCTGGCATACCGTGACCACCCAGGGATAATAGTCCACAAAAAGAGATTCTACGTGTGGCTTTGTGATATTAAGCCTGCTGTCTGCCGCATCCGGAACTGTGTATGACTGGCTGTTCAGATTGGTTTTTTTCAGCTCCCTGCCATTGCTCCAACAATCCTTAAGACTTCCTTTTGCATCATACGTGGTGATTGCAACGATATCAGAACGCATGTCCACCATATTCTGGATAAAAATATCCTCATCTGTACCCTGCTCCATGTTTTCCACGATTCGTTCCATGACATTCTGCATTTCTCTTGTATAATTTTCCACAGTATTGAGTACCTGAACTCCAATCTGATCACTGCTTGTAACCGCGCTCTGCTCCATGCCGCTCCTGTAAACCTGTACAAAAATCAAGGTCGCTGCTGCTGAAGAAATCAGTACGATAGCCATAACCATCGTAATAAACACACCAGAAAGAGATATTTTACTTCGCATATTCCCTCCTGTATCTGTTCGGAGACATTCCCGTTATCTTTTTAAAGCAATGGCTGAAATAGTACTGATCTTTATATC
>CAMKHH010000259.1 GCA_946412445.1 uncultured Eubacterium sp. | reverse complement strand
ATTCATGAGCGTGGTTATTCCGTCCATAAAATCGACGAGATTATGGCAAGTCAGCTTTCCGAGGAAGAGTTTTCCAGGCACTGCAATTTTGAAATTGATAACAGCGGTGATATGGAGAACACGATTGCACAGATAAATCAAAGGATGGGTACATATGAAATTTTGTAGTATTG
Organism: uncultured Eubacterium sp.; assembly: GCA_946412445.1. Classification (GTDB taxonomy): domain Bacteria; phylum Bacillota; class Clostridia; order Lachnospirales; family Lachnospiraceae; genus Novisyntrophococcus. The sequence continues at coordinate 3,218 of CAMKHH010000259.1, read as the reverse complement.
CAAGCGGCAGCAGCGGAAACTGTATTTTCGCCGGAAGTGCATCTACCAGCATACTGATAGATGCAGGTATTAGTGGAAAGAGAGTGGAGAACGGTCTGAATACACTGGGCTATACCGGGAAAGACTTGAATGGTATACTGATTACACACGAACACTCAGACCATATTAAAGGCTTGGGAGTGCTTGCCAGGAGACTTCAGATACCCATCTATGCTACGTCCGGAACGATTGGTGCAATCTTAGGCTGTCAAAGCCTAGGGAAATTTCCGGAGGGTATCTTTAAGGAAATTAAAAGTGATGAAGCATTTGAAATCGGGGATATTCAGGTGGATCCATTTGCAATATCGCATGATGCATCAGAGCCGGTGGGATACAGAATCAGCCATGAAGACTGTTCGGTTGGAATCGCCACAGATCTTGGAAAGTACGATGATTATATCGTGGAGCATCTGCAGGGGCTGGATGCGCTTCTTCTGGAGGCTAACCACGATGTGAACATGCTGCAGGTAGGGGCTTATCCGTACTATCTGAAGCAGCGGATTTTAAGTGACAGAGGTCATCTGTCCAACTGCCTGGCCGGCCAGCTGCTATGCCGTCTGCTGCATGATGGATTAAAAGAGATTATCCTTGGTCATTTAAGCAAAGAGAATAATTATGAAGCACTGGCTTTTGAAACCGTTTGTTCCGAAGTGACCATGGGGGATAATCCCTATAAATCCAAAGACTTTCATATTGCGGTGGCCAGGAGAGATGAAGTTTCGGATATGATTCTTGTTTAAGAGGAGAAAGTTATGAAGAGAATAGTTATTACTGTGGTGGGAAAAGACACTGTGGGAATTATTGCAAAGGTATGTAATTATCTGGCATCTGTCAACGTGAATATCGAGGATATTTCACAGACAATCGTTCAGGGTTTCTTCAATATGATGATGATTGTTGATACATCTTCCTGTACACAGACTTTTCAGGATATGTCAGAAGAGTTAAGAAAATTGGGCGAAGAGATCGGTGTTACGATTAATTGCCAACATGAAGAAATCTTCAATATGATGCATAGAATTTAGTCTGTTAAAGGAGAAAATACGCATGATTAACATGTTTGAAGTTAACGAGACGAATCATATGATTGCAGAAGAAAATCTGGATGTGAGAACCATCACCATGGGAATCAGCCTTCTGGACTGCATCGATTCCAATCTTGAAAAACTGAATCAGAAGATTTATCAGAAAATCGTAAGGTATGCTGAGAATCTTGTAAAAGTCGGCGACGAGATTGCCGGCGAGTACGGGGTTCCCGTAGTAAATAAGCGAATATCCGTAACTCCGGTATCCTTGATAGGCAGTGCGGCATGCAAGACACCTGGAGACTACGTAACAATAGCGGAGACGCTGGATAAAGCAGCGCACCAGGTGGGGGTAAATTTCATCGGTGGTTACTCAGCGCTGGTATCTAAGGGAATGACTCCGGCAGATGAGCATTTGATCCGCTCCATCCCGGAGGCACTTAAAAGGACAGTTAATGTCTGCAGTTCTGTCAATGTAGGTTCTACAAAGACAGGTATTAACATGGATGCGGTAAGAATGATGGGAGAAATCATCAAAGAAACAGCGGAAGCAACCAAAGATGACAGTTGTATGGGATGTGCCAAATTGGTTGTATTTTGCAATGCACCCGATGACAATCCTTTTATGGCCGGTGCTTTTCATGGGATAACAGAAGCCGATGCGATCATTAATGTGGGGGTATCGGGTCCGGGTGTCGTAAAACATGCTCTGGAAAAGGTCAGAGGTGAGAACTTTGAGGTTCTTTGTGAAACAATAAAAAAGACGGCATTTAAAGTAACACGTGTAGGTCAGCTGGTGGCCCAGGAAGCATCCAGGCGTCTTGGCGTGCCTTTCGGTATCATAGATCTGTCATTGGCGCCCACACCTGCTATCGGAGATTCTGTAGCAGAAATTCTGGAGGAAATCGGACTGGAGACAGTAGGCGCTCCCGGAACGACAGCCGCTCTTGCCTTGTTAAATGATCAGGTCAAGAAGGGTGGTGTTATGGCATCCTCTTATGTGGGCGGACTTAGCGGTGCATTTATCCCTGTCAGCGAGGATCAGGGGATGATTGATGCCGTGAATGTAGGAGCTCTTACACTGGAAAAACTGGAGGCTATGACTTGTGTCTGCTCCGTGGGACTCGATATGATCGCTATTCCGGGTGATACATCTGCAGCCACGATTGCAGGGATTACAGCCGATGAGATGGCAATCGGCATGATTAACCAGAAGACGACCGCTGTACGTTTAATACCGGTAATCGGAAAAGACGTAGGAGAGACCGTAGAGTTTGGCGGACTGCTGGGTTATGCGCCAATCATGCCGGTAAACAGATTTTCCTGTGAGAAGTTTGTCAACAGGAAGGGGAGGATTCCGGCTCCGATTCACAGCTTTAAGAACTGATGTTACAGGAGGACTAACGGAATGCTTCTTTCATCTGTGGACGAAGTTTCTCTTTTCATGGCAGAAACCGTATGGTACAGGTTGGAGGCAAACAGATCCTCTCTATAGCTTTCCGGGGGGACGTCCGCCAGCTTGCCTGTCAGCTCCCTGGAAGAAGAATTCTTGATGTGTTTCAACAGTCCTGCTGATTCTTTTCGGAATCCAAGCATCCGGATAAACGGGGGTGTGCCTCCGTCCTGCTTTAGCTGCAAAATCGTGTGCAGTAAGGCGCGGTTGATGCGGACTCTGGTGATATCCCTGGTCTTTAATTGGTCTGCAAACTGGGCAAAGGATCTGAAGTCCTGAAGCGAATTACAGACTCTGTGAGCCAGGCTTTTTGTACCCTTACAAGTTCAGACAAGACATCCGAAGGGAGCAGTCCCTGTAACTTTTCTGCATTTTTATGAAGCAATATGTGACGAATTGCGGTGGCAGACGCAAAGCAGGAATCAACCTTCTCCGAATGATAATTGTTGGAGGTACGGGCTACCGTACAGGGGATGATCGGACTACTTAAGCTGCGGAGGGCTTTTACATATTCAAGACCAAGGGTATTGTTGGGCGAGGTAAAAAACTCATCAGAGATGGGGACCTTTTCATCTTCAAACAGGTTGGTTTCCAGGAAAGCTGCCTGCAGTGCTTTGTGATGTGCGGCAGGATAGGAAGCTCCTTTTTTTTGCTCTTTTTTCAGAACTTCCTGATAGATTACAGGCTCCTGTTCCAGCAGC
>CAMKHH010000258.1 GCA_946412445.1 uncultured Eubacterium sp. | reverse complement strand
TCTGCGACATCAGCATCTCATAATGTGCCTTCTCTTTCAGACGACTCTCTTCTTTTACCTTTTCAATCAGCTCCAGTATCCGTCCGGCAGCTTTATTATAGCTTTGAATAAAGGTGTTGATTTCCAAAAAAGTATGCTTTGACAAATGAATTGTCTCAATCGCATTCTCAGAATTTTCTATCTGACGCACAACACCTCTTATGGGCTCAGATAGTCGCTTCGACAAATAAATTAGTATCACGCAGGTCAGCATCACAAGCAACAAAATCATCTGCAAAATCCGGTTGTTTATCAGGTCATTTTCTGCAAAAACAATATTTTTAGGTGCAGTATATATCAGAAAATTATCCGAACTCTTCATTTTCAGAGTAAAATAATGAATCCCTTCTGGTGTTGTACCCCTGTTTATCTCTTCATCCGTCAAAATTTTCTTAATCAGATCATCTGCATTTTCTCCCTGCTGATTGTAAATGAGCTGCGTCCGATCTTCTGCATTATAGATATAAAGTGTACTTTTTTCATCTTCATACAGGGACTGGATAAACCCTCCCCATATCTTATCATCAGACAGTCGAACGAAAATAACTCCCAGGCATTTTCCGGAATAGTCCCTTATACTTCTCCCGGAATATAAGGCTTGATAGGATCTCTCTTTTATATGATTCATTTCTTCAAAAAACTGCGCTATTTTAGTGGAGTAAGTCGGGGTACGTCCATTTTCAATAATATGCTGATACCAGTCCATATCCTGATACTTCACGGTAGTTTTACTCAGATTATGAGAGCCAATCAGATATCCTGAATTTGTAAGCACCGCAAGCTTTCCACCAACTGCGTTTAAGGTACTGCTTTCCACCTCGGATATTTTCATGGAAATATCTTCGCGGGCTTTATAAACATTGTAACTGTCCTCCTCATTCTCCAATATATGCAGTCCTTCTAAGACCTCCTGATTGATCATCATCATGCTTGATACATAATTGGACACTTCAACCATCTGTTCTGCATTGTCCTTTATCTGCTTCATGAGCGTCTGCTGCTGATTAATCTTATTATCAGAGATAATCTTCTGAAGATATACATTTAGAATCATTAACGCAAGACAAAGAGGGAGGATTACAAATCCTCCCAGATATACGATCATCTGTGTACGAATACTCTTATTTCGCATCCCAATCTACCCCTTAACTGCACCCGATGATAAACCTTCTACCAAATTTTTTTGTACTAAAGCAAAGAAAATCAGAATCGGAATCAGGCTGATTACAACCGCTGCCATCAAAAGTCCCCAATCTATGGAATATTGACCGATGAAATCCTTCATTCCTACCTGAATTGTTTTCTTCAGCGTCGTATTGATAAATGTAGCGGCATACATATACTCGTCCCATGAAGACATGAAACAAAACAATGCGGTTACAAATAATCCCGGCTTTGCCACATATAGAATGACAGAGAAGAAAGAGCGGATTCTGCTGCACCCATCAATCATGGCTGCCTCCTCCAGATCCCACGGTATAGTATTAAAAAAAGCACATGTATTCCATATGGCAAATGGAAGCGTAAAAGAACAATACATCATTATTAGCCCCACGTAGCTGTCAATCAGATTCATTTGCTTCATTATAACATAATAGGGAATGCAAAGTAAAATACCGGGAAACATTCTGGTCATAAGAATCACCATCTTTATCTTCTCTGCCCCGGCGATGTAATATCTGGTCAGCCCATATGCAGCCATAACTGATAAAATCATACAGATCACCATTGTAACCACTGTGATAAATATACTGTTTACGAAATACCGGATGAAATTGGAATGAAAAATCACCTGTTTGAAATTATCAAAGGTTATATAGGATGGAATGATCTGCGTTGGATCATATATCTGTTCAGATGTTTTCAGTGCAGTTAATATTACATATAAAAAGGGAAGAATGGATGCTGCCACCATAATAATAGTAAATACATAGGCAATTACTGTTCTAGTTCGCTCTTTCTGAATTCTGTTCATCACCGTCCCTCCTTCTCACTTATCATTCGAAGATAAATCCATGAAAATAACGTCATAAATATAAACAGGATAACCGATGCTGCGGCTCCGGTTCCGAAGTTGTGTTTGATAAATGCTTCCCTATACGCATACGTATATATAATTTCTGTGCTATATAAAGGTCAGCCTTCCGTCATTAACCAAATTGTGTTGAAACAGGATACGATTCCAATCAGGTTAAGGATCGTTGATATGGCCAATGGTTCCTTGATAATTGGTAACGTAATCCTCCAGAAGCTTTGCCATCTGCTGGCTCCGTCTATATCCGCACTCTCATATACATCCCCGGGTATTCCCTGCAGTGCCGCCAGAATAAAAATCATCTGAAATGGAATCCCTTTCCAGATTGCTACCAGAATTACGCACCAGAAGGCGGAGCCCACGTTGCCAAGCCAGGATACCGATTCTGTAATTAATCCCAGTTTCACTGCCAATATATTGATTATTCCTACATTTGCATTGTATAGGAATGTAAATGTCATCGCAGCAATCGCATGAGGAACCGCCCAGGGTACAAGTATCAATGTCCGGAATACAGATCTTCCTTTCATCTTACGGTTGAGAGCCAGTGCAAGCAGCATCGCAACCACAAGCTGAACTACCAGATTGATTACCGTCCACTTCACCGTATTACCAATTGACTGAACAAAAATTTTATCCTTGAAAATCTTTATATAGTTATTTAATCCTGCAAATGTATCAAATGCTTCATCATTTGGACGTACAAGATTATAATTTACAAAGCTGAGATAGATGCCTCTGCACAATGGATAAATACTTAGGGCCAGGACAGCAATAACCGCCGGTGCCAGCAGCAGATAGCCCGGCCAGTTTCTTTTTAATTCCAGCTTTTTTCTGATTCTATGTTGTCTCACCTTTGTCCTCCTCCCGAATTTACATGCAGTCCCATACATCTCAGGCGGGACTGCATGCAAAACTTTATTTATAATTTTCTTCTATATTCGAACTTAACTCTGAAGTCAGTTTCGTCAGTGCTTCATCCGCTGTGGTCTTCCCATAATTTACCTCCAGAATCGCATTCGTAATCAACTGGTCAATTGTCTTCTCATTAATTACAGCCGGCCTGGCTTCGGTATAAGAGAATTCATCAGTAAACACTTTTAGCTTGTCTTTTCCCTCCAGTGCCTTATCATAGTCAAATCCTTTTCTTGCAGAAATCTTTCCTTCTACCGCCAGAATAGAATCACCTTTCTCAGAATTAAGATAAGAAATCAAGTCATAGGCCAGCTTAGTATTTTTACTATTTACATTAATGTTCCATGTCCAGCCTCCGAGGATGGTCGCCTGTGTTTTGCCGGCCACCATTGGAGCTATACCAT
>CAMKHH010000257.1 GCA_946412445.1 uncultured Eubacterium sp. | reverse complement strand
TAGACAGATTATTATCATTGTCCTCGATAAAACAAAAAAGCTTGGGATCATTTGCAATCTCTTTTTGGAATGTCGCCGCATCTCTCTCCGACATCCATCCACAAAGAATATAGAAGGTCTCTTTCTTTGAGTTGGTACATGCAGCAAGTTTTCTTATGTCGAAGTTCTCAGACTGTGCAGACAGTCTGTTGTAGGCGGCAGCCAGATCCGCTGTGTGATCTTTCAGCTGTTCCTGTATTCTGGCATCACAGGAAGCAATCATACGGTTGGTTTCCTGAAGCTGTTCGGCCAGCTTTGCGTGAGCCTCTACGGGAGTTCCTTCATAGGCATCCGGAAGAAAAATCCGCTCGAAGTGCATAGAAGCAAAGGTGGCATCCACGCGGCTTATATTCTCCCTGACGCAAAAGTAAATGCCCCAGACATACTGGTCATCAGAATGGCACTGGTAGAATACAGTTGCCATATCGTCATAAATATAGTTTTTAAGCTTATTGAAATATTCTTTTGGTATCTTGCCAAAACGAAGCTTCAGATGCTTAAAATGAAAAATAGCAGAAATATCATATTCCAGACCCATAAACGGTTCAATTTTATCATAAAGCTCCTGATATCTGCTTCTTTTGGCCTCGTAGCCTGTTCTTTCTTCATTAATCTGGGTCAAGGTCCGATCCAGCTTCTGAACAAAACCAATGGATTCCTCAAGAGTGAGCGTCTTATCCGTATTCCGTCTGTCTTCGGGAAGAAGCTGTATATAGTTTTCAGCCAGCTTCAGCGTCTCTTTGTAAGGATTTATCTGGATATACGGAGTTAAATCCTGCACAGACTTCAGTTCAGCCAGTGCATTTTCCAGATGAATCTCGTACTTTGACAGATACTGGTTGACCACACGGTCAATATCAGATTTCGGACCCGTTATGCTCAGGAATTTCATCTTTATTATCAAAGTAAAACACCTCCGGTATTCCTTATTTTTTTACAATTCAGTTATGCGGAGCTTATAGCTGAATTGCAGCAACATATTTGATTGTCTTTTACCGCTAAGTTTTTCTGACATAAGTCATGGCCTCATCCGGGGCTATTCGGTACCGCACACATTCCAGAGCAATAATCAGCCGATCCACTTCATGCTCTTTGTGATACAGATAGGAGTATATGGTAATTACCGAATAAGGGTCTTTTCTGGATTCAGTGGAAAGTATATGCTTCATGATGGAGGCATACATAGATTCCAGTGTATCCAATGTAAAGCCTTGGTACTGACGGGCATAGTAGGTCTGTTCCAGCAACACCTTCAGAGCAGGAGTGCTTTCTGCTTCAACCATTGCGACAATTTGCTGCTTGCTTATGCGGTATTTGATTGGTATCAAAAGTGCATAAATGTCTGCAGAGGACATGTGATAGTAATTTTTTGCACGATATATCCACTGCAGGTTCAGCATATCAAATTTACTTCCATAGGCTGTTGTCAAATCTTTCAAATCACGGCCTTGATAGAGCTTATCCTTCCGTTTCCAGAGGTCTCTGAAATAATACAGATCCAGAGTCATCTCATAATCGAAGAGTGTGGGATTCTCCATCACAAGCAGTTTTGAGAAAGGTTCATAGTAAACAGTCCCTCTTAAAGATTCTACAAATTCCTGAATTGTAGAACTGGCTGACATCAGCGAAAGGTTTAAGGCGGAGTGCTGCTTAAAGAAATCCTCAAAAGCAGAAAGATTGACCTGAGTCACACGATGGTCAAACAAATTTGTGAGGCATTCCTTAATTACAGAAACTTCATAACGCTGAAAATACAGGGTCAGGAACTGACGTTGCGAAACATTGGAAAACCTGTATAGTTTAGCGAAATCCCTGTAGATGCTCTGACGGAGCATCTGTTCAATCTGGACACGGTGCAGCTCATTTTCATCCGATGAGCCGAATATAGGCTCATAGGAAGGCCATTGCTTCAGATAATTTACAGCCTGCGGCACAGTCTCCAGTTCCGTAATTTCCCGAAAGTTGGAATCCTTCAGAAAGTGGCTTTCCATGGCACGTATCTTAGTGGTAAGACCGCTGTAGGATAACAAACCGTTCATCTAAATCACTTCCTTATTATTTTTTCATATATTTGTGCAGAGAGAGTATTGTGATTCTCTTCATAGTAATGCTCCATAGATTCCAGTATGGAGTCAGCACTTCCCTTAAGTTCAAAGAGTTCTTTTTCCAGCTGTTTTGACAGTGTCTCCTGCAGGACATCCAGTTCTTTTCCGGTCGAAGCCTCCAGTTCCTTGTCATATGAGGCAATCCGGTTTTCCGCTTGAATATCCAGTTGCTTTTTTTGAGTGGAAGCAGCATCCAGTATTCGTGAAGAAGCAGTCTCTATTTCCGAGAGCTTGTCAATTATCTGATTCATAATCCCCTCCTTAATAATTTACTTAAAGCCCAGCATGCAAATCTAAATATAATAGTACCCGATTGCATGTTACTATCATACACCTTTTTAAAAAAAATACTAGTGGAAAATGAAGAATTTTGCCACTGAAAATGCACTGATGAATTACAAAGCTGTTTCATTTGTAAGGATTTTCTGATAAAGTAAGATGATACCACAAAGTGCGGAGTAATCCGAGGTATCATAGTAACAGATGTGTAAATTAAGGCTATAGAAAAGGCAGGTTTATCAGAATGCGTTTAAGAAATATTCAAGGTGCAGCAGAAAGTATTGGGAAATCCGGCTATGTCCTGCAAAACCCGGAAGTTCACAAGGGACATTGGAATCAGGTATTTGACAGCGGACATCCAATCCATATTGAGGTGGGGATGGGAAAGGGACGTTTTCTGATGGACATGGCAAAGGCCCATCCCGATATAGATTATATAGGAATTGAAATGTACGATAGTGTCCTCTTAAGGGCTGTGCAAAAAGCCGAGACACTTGATGATTCCCCAGAAAACTTTCGCTTTATCAGAATGGATGCAAGAGAATTATCATCGGTGTTCGAAAAAGGGGAGATAGAACAGATCTATCTGAATTTTTCGGATCCCTGGCCTAAGGACAGACATGCAAAGAGACGGCTTACGTCCAGACAATTCCTAAAACGATATACAGAGATAATATTTCCGGGACGGAGAGTAGAATTTAAGACAGACAATAAGGAATTATTTGAATTTTCACTTCAGGAACTTAGGGAAAGCGGATGGGTATTGGAAGGATGCACCTTTGATCTTCACAAGGATGAGCTTATGAGCAAAGGAAATATCATGACTGAATATGAAGAGAAATTTTCTTCCTGTGGGAATCCTATTTATAAATTTATTGCATACTACCAGTATACACACGAATGCTAGACGTGCTGTGGGGCTGTCGCACTAAGTAATTAGTGTGGCAGCTCCTTTTTAACACAAAAAATA
>CAMKHH010000256.1 GCA_946412445.1 uncultured Eubacterium sp. | reverse complement strand
TGAGCACACGCAGGCGCTCTCCGTTTATTTCTCCCAAATCATTAAGTGCCTGTGAAAATGCACGAATGTCTTCATTGATATTCGGATTTTCAGTGCAGACACCCACGGACATTACTTCCCCCTGTATGCCGACACGCTCCACAGCAGGATTTTCAGGATCATACAGCAGAGGAAGACGGTAAGCTTCCCGAAAGTATAAGAGCACGCGGCTCAGAAAAATCATTAAGTCAAATACCTGATGGATCGGCAGCTCTGTATCCATTTCCAATTGGCCACTGGTATTTTCCCTCCAGATTTGAGCAGCAATCTGCATCTTTTTATTTTCTTCTAATACAGGGGCTCCCAACGTCAATTTTTTTATATCTGACTGATACGCATTCCTGCCATCTATACGATCGTAGCCGTCTGCTGTCATTACAATTTTTTCATTCATCGCCAAATTCTCCTTGCGTTATTACTTTTCTCTAAACACTCTATCAGCAGCTTCTCTAATTCCTCGCTATGGTCGGCTCCTGGATCCTCGTATTTCAAAACCCGCATCACAGACAATTCAAAATCATCTTCTCCATACTGATTCCAAAGCTCCTGCAATCTTTTATTCGGATGCCCGTTTGCATCCAATTTACATCGGTTGCTGTTAAAACCGGCCTTTGTATCATTGGAAGCCCCTAAAAAGGTTTCTTCCTCTGTAAGACTGTGAAAAGAGATAATACCCATTTCAGGTCTTCTGTTCTTATACGCCTCAATAAGCTCTTTTTTTCTTTTTCTATCCATATCAATTCACCTCAAGGTTATTCTAACTCCTGGGTGCTTTATAAACAATCCACGCTCCGTAGACATCGCCCTTCATTTATAGTAGAATGAAAGTACAAAATGTCTGGAGGCCGCTATGAAGCTCAATATTATGCGGGAATTTGTACGGCTGTCTGCCACCCGTAATTATTCTAAAACCGCAGATGAACTGTACATTGCCCAGTCGGCATTAAGTCGGCATATGTCAGCCCTGGAGGATGAATTAAATGTAAAGCTCATTGACCGAACCAGAAATTCCTTTGAGCTTACTCCTATGGGAAAAATAGTCCTTGAGGACTTTAAAAAAATTCTGAAAAACTATGAAGACCTGCTGGACAAGATAGCCAAGCAGACGGAAATCGAAAGCGGGGAACTACATCTTGGATTCCTTTATTACGATATGAATTATTATGTGGCAAAAATCCGTGATATTTTCCATAAAAAATATCCAAAAATAAAGCTGATTCTTCACTCCTACCAGCCGATGCAACTGGAGGCAGACTTATTAGAGGGTAAAATTGATGTGGCCTTGATTTATGGTATGTCCGGGTGCTGCCGCAGGGATATTGAATATATTCCATTCCTGAAAATCCCTTACTCCTTGATTTACTGTAACAATCACAGGTTTGCATCCCGAAAAGATATCCGTATTTCTGATTTAGACGGAGAAAGACTTCTCTGCCCGGAAGCACCATTTGAGCTCAACCATGTAGGTGATATGCTCGAGAAAATGTTTGCGGAAGGCGGAGCCCATACCTTTAAAAAAATCCAGATTCACAATTATGACGAAGTCCCCTGGCTCATGAAGGAAAACGACGCGATTTATATTTCGCCTATGGTCAACAACCAGGCATACGGCAGTGACACAAAATATCGTTTTCTGCTTCCGGAACTTTACCATACGGATGTCAGCGCTGTCTGGCTGTCTAAGAATACAAATGCTGCCATTCATCTCCTGTGTTCTGCCATCAAGGTCTGTTATCCATGAAATTTCATATTCTTTTATCTCTTTCATGCTGTTTTTGCATAGCTTATCCGAAAATAGAATAAGCTATGCAAAAACAGCATTTTACTTTCCCCCGTATCAGAAATTATAATGATTCTATGGAACAGTGGAAGGTGTGTTTCAAAATTATAATGAATATGGAGGTGTTTTCTATGAGCAATGAAGTAAAAAAAGATGTACTCGATGTGGAGCCGTATTATCCTGACGTTTATAAATACGGTAATATTATGACAAAACACATCACCTGGGAAGGTGATCCATGGTACGAGGTGGGACAGAGCTATTTTGAAAGTTCCTATATTCATGCAGGTCTCTCAGGACTGGAAGAAACTTTTAAAGGTCCTGATGCAGCAAAGCTTCTCTCTGATTGCAGCATCAATAACGTATATAAATGGAAAAGCGGAAAGTGCAAACATCTGGTTGCATTGACTCCGGACGGACTGGTTGCAAATCATGCACTTTTTTTTAAAGATGCTGAAGAAAGTTTCCGCACAACTGCGGGCTGTTCCGTTCCTTATCTTACGGCGCTTCAAAGCGGCAGCTACCAATGTGAATATCTTACCAAAAAAGTATTCATCTTTCAGTTTTCCGGGCCTTTATCTCTGACCATCCTGGAAAATGCGACACAGACAAGCCTGCGCGATGTAAAATTCCTTGATTTTTGCCCAGTCTCAATTCCCGGTATCGAAGCTGAACTGGAAATCTGCCGCATCGGCATGAGCGGGACACTCGCATATGAAGTCCACGGGCCGGCCGAGCTTGGACCAGCTGTCTATGACCACATTTACCAGATTGGGAAGCCAATGGGTATGAAGAGAATGGGCTGGAAGGATTATACTGTAAACCATACATTTGGCGGTTTCGCACAGATGACCGTTAACTTTGAGACATCCCTGTATCAGAGTCCTGAATTTTGTGCAAATGCCCCTTTCCCAATGGTGTGCAAAGGAAGTGTAGACCCAAAGGATATTCGTGCACGCTTTCGGACACCTCTGGAATGTGATTGGGCATGGATGGCAAAGCTCGACCACGAATTTGTAGGCCGGGAAACTCTGGAAAATGAGATTGCAAACCCAAAGAGAAAATTAGTAACTCTAGAATTTAATACAGATGACCTTGCAGATGTTTACCGTTCCCAGTTTACAGATTCTCCATATAAATATATGGATATGCCATGTGCAGATCCGCAGCCGGCCGGCGGACATCAGGATTATGTAACCGATAAGGACGGGAACGTAATTGGCATTTCCGCTGATCCGACTTTTAGTTCCCATTTCCATACTATGATTTCACATGCGATTCTGGATGTTGATCAAATTGAAGAGGGAAAAGAAGTACTGGTGCAGTGGGGCGACTATGGGAAAAAGATCAAAAATCTCCGGGCATCCATTGCCAGATTCCCGTATATCCATGGTGTAATGGACAATCGTGATTATGATTTAAGTACCGTGCCCTCAGGAATTGAATAATTTATTTTTGCAGTAAACATATTGACGGGAGCTTCTTTGCTGAATAGAAGCTCCCGTCTTTCATAGGGAAGTACGCATTAAATCTGTATATATTGTATCCCAAATATACTTTGCAGCAAAATCAGAACCAGCTGCCGATGCATGGGCACCGTCCTCATAATACATCTCCAGGTTCGG
>CAMKHH010000255.1 GCA_946412445.1 uncultured Eubacterium sp. | reverse complement strand
TTTCTGTAAAGTCCCCTCGATGTCCAGATTTTCCTCATCAACTATATAATCTGCGTACATTTCATAAAGTGGAATCCGCTCCTCATATATATGTCTCAGTGTCTGTCCCTTTCTGAGAATGACACCCCGTCCTTTCAAATTTCCAAGACGATTTTCCAATTCTTGATAGGAAATCCGCAGATAAATAATCTTCCCTGTTTTCTTCAGATGTTCCATTGCCTCGCGGCCATAAACCACACTGCCTCCGGTGGCAATCACAGATTTCTCCACGCTAAGAGAGGTATTGACCTGATTTTCTATTTCGATAAATCCGTCAACACCTTCATGTTCTATTATCTCGCTTAATAAGCGGTTTTCTCTTCTTTGGATTACTAAGTCAGAATCCACAAATTCATACCCCAGCTGCTTAGCCAGGATTACACCAATTGTACTCTTACCGACACCCGGCATCCCTGTTAACACGATATTTTTCATAGCCCAGCAGACCTTGTCTTTTTTATTTCTTGTATTGGCGGAAGAAAGCAGATAGTCCGTTCAGCGCTTTTGCCAAAACAACAGCCTCATCTTCCCCCAGCGATTCCAGGACTGCATCCGTCATCTGATCATGAAATTCCTGATGATGCCGGTATGCTCTTCTTCCCTTGGAAGTGAGGTGAATATACACAACACGCCTGTCCCTCTCGCTTCGCTCTCTTTCTACATATCCTTTTTTTACCAAACTGTTCATGGAAGTTGTAAGAGACCCTACTGTAATGCTGAGTTTTCCGGCAATAGCCGACATGTTTCCACCATCCAGGCCAACGGCCTCGATAATATGCATATCATTATTCGTAATGTCTTTATATTCATCCGTTATAATGGCCTCTTCTTCCAACTGCCAGATTTCATTAAACAGGTGAACCAATACATCATTAATGATCTCACGATTATCCACAGCATCCCACTCCCTGCATGTCATAATACGACAAAATTCTTCATTAAATCGCATTTAGTATAACATAAAAAATGCTTATTGGCTATGGTTTCTTTTAAAGCGTTATAGTTCAGCCATAAATCAAAACCTTCTAAATCTTCTGTAACGTCTTTCCAGCAGCTCCTTTTCGGTAAAAGACGTATATTCCTGTAAAAATCCTGCAATTCCGACTTCAAGCTTTGGTATAGTAAACGTAAGATTCTCATGGGTCAAGGGCTCATCCTCCCGGATTACATGCTCTACGATCCCCAGTTTTTTCAAATCCCGCGCAGTCATCTTCATAATTCCTGCTGCTTCTTTTGCACGTTTACTGTCTTTCCATAAAATTGATGCAAAACCTTCCGGTGAAAGTATCGAATAGATGGAATTTTCCATCATCCAGACTTCATCAGACACCGCAAATGCCAAAGCCCCGCCACTCCCGCCTTCTCCGATTACGATAGAAAGTACCGGAACCTTAAGAGCCGACAACTCATAAATGTTTCTGGCAATCGCCTCTCCCTGTCCCCTTTCTTCCGCCTCCAGTCCGCAAAATGCACCCGGTGTATCTACAAGACAGATCACCGGCCGCCCAAATTTTTCAGCCTGTTTCATCAGCCTCAGGGATTTTCGATATCCATCCGGAGAAACCATCCCGAAGTTTCTCTCTATACTTTCTTTGGTCCCCTGCCCTTTCTCCTGAATCAAAATTGTGACAGGCATCCCATGAAAATATGCCACTCCCCCCACAACTGCCGGATCATCACGATAATAACGGTCTCCATGCATTTCCACAAAATCCTGAAATAGTAAATCGATATACTTTCTTCCCGTAGGCCGTGATTTATCCCTGGCAAGCTCTACATGCTTCCATGCATTTACCTTTTTAAGAGCTTTCCCCTCGTCAAATGCTTCCTGAAAAATCTGTTTTAGAACCTCATCCCTCGTTACAGCATCCGGGGTCAATACGCTTTCCAGCACATGATTGACTCCATTCGCATTCTGCTCTTGCTGATGCTGATGAAGAATCAGGCTTAAGGTCTCTCTCATCTTTTCCCGCTCTATGATTCCATCTAAAAATCCATGCTCTAAAAGAAACTCGGACCGTTGAAACCCCTTGGGCAGCTTTTGCCCAATTGTCTGCTCTATCACCCTGGGCCCTGCGAAACCAATCAAGGCTCCCGGTTCTGCCAGAATAATATCTCCCAGCATAGCAAAGCTGGCAGTCACTCCACCGGTGGTCGGATCTGTTAAAACGCTTATATATAAAAGTCCTGCATCACTGTGCTGTTTTAGAGCTGCAGACGTTTTTGCCATCTGCATTAAAGAAATGATTCCTTCCTGCATCCGGGCGCCGCCGGAGCATGCAAAAAGGATAATCGGAAGTTTTTCTTTCGTTGCACGTTCAACGGCCCTGGCTATTTTCTCTCCTACTACCTCACCCATACTGGCCATCAGGAAGCGTCCGTCACAAACCCCCAAAACTACAGGCACGCCATCAATTACTGCCTTTCCGGTAATTACCGCTTCATCCAATCCTGTCTTTTCCTGCAGCCCCTCCAGTTTTTCCTGATAGTTCCTGATACTCAGCGGATTATTAGATTTCAGGCCCATATCCCATTCTTCAAAACTGCCTTCATCCACAAGCATTCCCACTCTGCTATATGCATCCATACGAAAGTAGTTATGACAACGGGGACAAATATTATAATTGTTCACCACATCTGATACAAACACCCCGGACTTACAGACATTGCACTTTTTAAGAAGCCCATCGGGAACCTCCGGTCTGCTGTCAGAGGGATCGCCTTCGTTGTCTTTTATTGTTTTTTTAAATATACGATCAAACTTCATCTATATTTACCCCCGCAATCACATGCGTATTCAGGAATTCTATATCAACGTTACCAGCCTGATAATCCGGATTCTCCAGTATCTCGTACTGATAATCCACATTTGTATCAATCCCCTCAATAATGGTTTCACCCAAAGCGCTTCGCATCTTGGCGATAGCATCTTCCCTATTCAATCCATGTACAATTAACTTTGCTAACATAGAATCGTAATATGGTGGTATCTGATATCCATTATAGATTGCAGTATCCACCCGGACTCCATTTCCTCCCGGCAGATGAAGCCCCGTGATAAGGCCTGGTGACGGTCTGAAATTTTTTTGGGGATTTTCAGCATTAATCCGGCATTCAATCGCATGCCCTTGAATTTTGACGTCCTTTTGACTGATATTCAAAGGAAGACCGGAGGCTATCCTTATCTGCTCTTTTATTAAGTCCATCCCTGTCACCCACTCGGTCACAGGATGTTCCACCTGAATTCTGGTATTCATCTCCATGAAATAAAATTTTTCATTTTTCTCAAGCAGAAATTCTATTGTTCCAGCATTTACGTAATGCGCTGCTTTTGCGGCCTTTACGGCAGCCTTTCCCATGCGTTTTCGCAAGTCATCGGAAATAGCAGCAGAAGGCGCCTCTTCAATCATCTTTTGGTGATTCCTCTGA
>CAMKHH010000254.1 GCA_946412445.1 uncultured Eubacterium sp. | reverse complement strand
CCCAAAGTGTGATCCCTAGTTGAACGGAAGTTCCTCATCAATCCCGTCAGGGATATTCATGAAACCATCACCAGAAGCTGCGGATGCCGGACTGCTATTGTCTGCCTGCCGGCTCCTCTCACTTGCGTTCTTGCTTTCCGCAAACTCACATTCTTCTATTATCACATCGGTTGTATATACAGTCTGGCCCTCCTTGTTGGTGTATTTCCCCGTGGTAATCCTGCCGCTGACTATGATTTTTGTTCCTTTTTGCAAATACCTTTCCGCAAACTCTGCCCGTTTGTCAAAAGCAACGCAGGATATAAAATCTGCTTCCGCTTCACCTTCGCGATGGAATCTCCGGTCTACCGCAAGCGTATATCTGGCGATAGCCATTGCATTCTCCCCTGTAGAATACCGTACTTCGGGATCCCGTGTGAGGCGTCCCATCAAAATTACTTTGTTCATAGTGTTTTCCTCCATTCTGTTATTTGTTTTCCTGATCTTGTGACAGATTAACATGCGGCAGGCTTTCCGCCATTTTCATCTGCTGGTGTTTACACACAGTTTACCCACACAAATCCGTCTTTTGTAGCAACAATCGTCCCCGCTTCAAGCAGCTCATGGAACAGCTCATCGGTTTCCTCGCTATGGATGGTGCTAAATTCCTCGGCACTGTAATAGAAATTGTTTGTGGCATACATATAATCCTTTTCTTCCTGTGCCAGTTCGTCTATGCACTGATTATGCGCTTCACAGATATTTCTCAGTGCTGTTTCATCTCCCACATTTCCAAGTATAAGCCGCGCCATAATATCATTGTCATTCATCCTGCTTTTCCTCCCAGTGCCCGCCATGTAGATGCTGCCTTGGGAAATTCCCCTGCAAATTCCCTGCTTAATATGCCGGACTCTTCATATGTTTCCACATATCCGTACTGCAGCAGGTCCAGATTTATTTCGCTACGATGGTAATCTTCCTGAAAGTGTTTCCATGACTCTTTGGAATTATCGCATCCATACAGCATGTCATCCGCCCTGATGCATGAGCCGATCATTACATAAAGAGTCTCCGGATTGTCTGTCGCGCCCAGAAATCTCATACTGCTGTACTCTTTCCATTCATTGCAGGAAAACAGCATATAATGCGTCTTTTTTTCATTTATTCTTTTACTTCCCGCCCTGCAATTTGACTTCATGGATAATCTCCTCCTTAGTTCCGAACAGTCTGCGCCCTTCCTGCCCATGCACGGAATGATAGAATTTTCCGGCATCACAGGTATGCAGGCTGTATTCTCCCGTTTTTTCTTCCCGGATCAGACACAAATGCTGTCCGCCGTCAACGGGCAGTGATTCCATCAAATCCTCCAGCTTTCCTTTTTGGACAAAGCTTCCAAGTATGAGCGCATCTAATCGTACATCAGGCATATCATGCAGCCAAAGTGAAAACAGATTATCTTCCTTTCGGCAGACTGCCATGACCGGCACATAGCTGACACAGACGAGCTGTTTCAGGAGCCCTGACAGCATATCCTGCTCATTCGGATCCATGCTGTTGACAAACTTTTTCTCCAACAGATCCGTCAGATACAGTGTCTGTGCCGGATTTAACGACACGTCCACATCCGACTTTCTGTAACGCGATCCGTGTCCGTTCAGCATCAGCGAACATTCTGCAGCAATCCGCGCCATCTTGAGGAAGGCATCCGCACTTTCTTCAAGTGTTTTTCCTGTCACAAAGCGCAAATGACGCCTCTGTTTCTGCTCATCATCGTATACCAGTGAAATGTCAAGGTATATTCCCTCGCTTCCGCCGAAATTCGGGATGCATATCGCATAATCATAATCCGGAAGCTCCCAGTCCTCATTCCAGTCGTTCTGGCTTATCAGGAAATACTCGTCTGGCAGCATGTCCTTGCTTGACAGGTGTTCTTTGAGCATTTCAAAGACTTCACCCATTTTCAGCATTCCAATATGCTTCACCCTGCCTTTTTCGTCCTTTTCGCTCCAACGGTCTACTTCAAAACTCTTAATTGTTGCCATATTTCTTTTTTCTCCTTTTCTAAATTGATGTTACCATGCGGCCTTTGCCAGACAGTCAATGACGTAAGATGAAATTTTGTCCGAATAATCCAGTTCCCTGCCGTCTTCAAAGATCATTATGACGGAAAGGATACGGATCGGAAGATATTCTTCCGTTGACGTGTGCGGAAAATAAACGGCACACTCCGAGATTACCGTATCTGCATGACGTGCTGCAAAGAAACCATACGTTAAATCCTTTTTTTCAGGACCATCAGCGTACAGTTTTGGCGCTTCTGCAACAAACTCCTGCAGGCAAAGCGCGACATGTGCCGGCTTTTTATCTGGTATGATTGTGCCGGTGCAGCGCATGGCTTCCATTGATACTTCCTCTGGCATTGACAAGACTATGTTTCCCGTCTCTAATGCATACTGCCCCATGTCTGCTTCCGCATCCGCAGCCTGGACAATCAAACACATCTCTTTTAATGTGCTTCCGTCCGGTTTGTCTGGTTCTTTGGTTATTGATTGCATAAAACATTCCCTCCTTCTTCAAAATTTTGCATATATACGAATTTTTCGCATAAAAAAAGCACCTGAGCTTATAACCCAAGTGCAAGTGCAATCCTGTTATTTAGTTACTATACCTGTTTCCAGGAATTAAAAGAAATCATACCGACTATGCCGGTAACATTGAAAAATTTAATAAACATGAAGATATTATAATATATAACTTCATGCTTGTAAAGATTTTACTTTCAAGAAACACTTTCCAAGCCATTTTCCGGTTTCACAGCATTAACATTTAATCCATTTGAGAAAGAAAAAACATTGTTAATGCTAAAATTCGTTTTCTCGTAAATTTTACCTCCTAGCTTCCGTAAACCGATATTATTATTTCCTAATTATAAAGTCCTCCTGAGCTGAATTTCTATCCAACCCAAGAGGACTATATTTAATTGGCATATATTCACATGTTACTATACCTCATTTAAGACAAGCAGTTTTAGTAACTATATGCTACTTTTAATGTTATCGTTACCGTAGAAGCCGGATAGATGTTTCCGTTATAAGATACACCCTTATTTTTAATCCATATCGTCCATGTTCCACTCGGATTTTCGCCTTCAAATCCAGTTATGGTAACGTTTCCACTTTTGGTCGGTCCTGCGATTGATTTTATTGTTCCCTTTGGACTTTCAACATAAATCGTATATGGATCGGTTCCACTAGCCACATTACAATACAACTCCACCTTAGTTATGGACGGATTGCTTCCCGAAACACTTCCCGATGTAACTGAGCTATATCTTGATTCTCCGCCACTAATTGCATTCAGTTTTACTGTTGTTTTACTGAAATTATTGGTAGCAGCAAGCACAGGTGTTACAAACATTAAGCAAGCCATCATACAAGCCATAACAGCTGCAAAAACTCTTTTTGTTACTCTTTTCATTTTATGACCTCCTAAAATTTGAAA
>CAMKHH010000253.1 GCA_946412445.1 uncultured Eubacterium sp. | reverse complement strand
AAATAATTTTAAATATATGCAATTGGATCATATATAATATGGCTGTTTATGAAAAAGGGAATGAGACAAAACGTCGTTTAATCCTGTCAATGTACAATAAACTGAAAGAGAAAGATGCTTCAAAGATAACTGTGAGGGAAATCGCAAAAGAGAATGGTTGCTCTCCGGCCGCACTGTACAAGCATTTTGAAAGTCTGGAATATTTGATTGTCCTTGGATCAATTAGATTCTTTATTGATTATATGATTGAATATGGGCAGTTGATGGACGACGATGATAACTTGATGGATGCTTATATTAAAGGCTGGATGTTATACAACAAGTATGCATTTGGAAGGCCGGATTTGTTTTACAGACTCTTTTGGGGAGAGTATAATATGATGTTCTCAGACGCCCTGATGGAATATTACGAATTGTTTCCGGTGACAGGATCAGAACGATATCCGGCTTATTATTATACACTTCTGTTTTCAGATAATGTCATAGAACGAGACTTTCTGATCTTAAGACGAGCCGCAAATTATAACAAACTGTCGGATGAAGATGCTGAGTATTTCAGTAAAACAAATACCCTGATTGTGAAGGGAATGCTGGAAATGTATATGGGGCAGGATCTGAAAGAAAGAAGGCGGGGAGAGCAGAAATGTAATCAGCTGCTTCTTAAAAATCTTGAAAAGGTATATGTTCCGGACGAACATATTGCTGGAAGTGAGGAGGGATAGAGATTCAAATTGCATGGCAGTGAACACATTAGCTTTTTTTGCTTTGAAAAGTGTACATGTTAACTTTTTGATTTTAATTAGAGTATAGGATGGGAATATGCCCAAAATGGAGGAGGATTTTATGGTAATAACAGGGAAGAAACGTTGGTTTGTACTTATTGTAGTATCTTTAATGGCAGGGGTTATGGTGTACGTCCCCTTTCTGCGATACAGCTATTATGATCAGATGGTCATGCTGTTTTCCGAATATAAACCGGTTGCGTCCACAGCGAATGTAAATGAGTTTATCGGGACTTTCAGCTTCTGGTTTGGATTGATCTGTACAGTGGGATATCCAGTCGGCGGGATTCTGGTGGACAGATTTGGAGAAAAATGGCTGTTGATTATTGGGGCGGTTATGATGGGAATCTGTTCTTTCTGGTTCGGTCTGGTTCCAAATGGGACGTCCATAATTATGATTCATGTTTTATACGGTGTTGGCACCAGCTTTTTCATCTGGAATGCATACCTGAAGACGGTGCGTAAGATGGGAAACGCTTCTGAGCAGGGTTCCATGTTTTCCAGTTCTGAGTTTGTCAGAGCAATTATGGGTATGCTTCTGGGCTTTCTGGGTGTTGGGCTCTTAAATCGCGCCATCATGCCTGGAAATACAACAGATTTGGCTGTTCTGGGAGCACAGTGGAGAAACATGCTGTTCTTTAATGGCACCTTGTTCCTCGTATTGGCAGTAATTGTATTCTTTGTACTGCCCCAAAATATCATTGGTGCGGAAGATGCAGAAGTTGCTGAATCCAAAGGCACCATTCCCACACAGGAAAAGATGTCCGCTGCCTCTGTGCTCAAAGTATTAAAGATGCCTGGTACCTGGCTGCTGTCCCTGCTGATCTTTTTCTGTTTTTCCTTTACCTCTGCTGCAAACGGGTATCTGGGTTCTTATACGGTAAATGTTCTGGGGATTTCTCAGACACAGGCGAGTACCTTTGCGGTTGTACGTAATTACATAATTGCAGGGCTTTCTACACTTGCCATTGGTTTTATCTCAGACAAGATTGGTTCCAAAGTAAAGACACTGGGATACTATCTTGCCATCGCGACTGTTTTAACCGTGGCAGTCCTGTTCACCAAAAATGCAATGCTGCTCTGCATTGGCATAACATTTGTATTCGCAGTTGTATATAGCGGCATGCGTGGTATTTACTTCGCGACTTTGGGTGAAGTCGGTATTCCACTTTCACTCACGGGTGTTGCGACGGGCGTTATCTCATTAATCTGCTATCTGCCGGATGTATTCTTTGCAAAGCTTGCCGGTATCTGGCTTGATAAATATGGAAATTTTGGTTATGACCTGATCTGGTACTGGGTCATTGGATGTGGTATTCTCGGGATTCTGGTTTCTTTTGTCTCTGTACGTTACGCTAAGAAACTTAAATCAAATAAAGAATGAAAAGACAAGGAGGATGGGAACATGAACAACAAAAACAGACCCATAAGGTTGGGGATGCACACTTATACCCTGCATTTCTTCGGCTTTGGGGAGAGCTGGGGCTTTGGAAAGGATTATTACTTTGAACAGACAATGTCCCTCTATGAACTGATGGACAAGGCTGTGGAGTGGGAGCTTGACGGCCTCCAGATCACAAAAGTAGACCTTCTGACCACTGCCAAGGAGGAGCCTTTTTCGGAAAATAACTTGAAAAAGGTAGCAAAAGCAGCCAAAGAGCATGGCTTATTTCTGGAATTTAATGCTTCCTTTCATGCAGGCAGTGACTCCAGGGTAAACTGTACACCGAAAGAAGCGCTTGATATAGGACATAATCTGGGTGCGGAGCTGGTGAAGTTCAGCCTTGATATCATTCGCCCGAAAGAATTCTACGGCTCCTGTATGCACCCACATGTTATGCGCCAGATGGCCGACAGATATGATGAATTTATGAAAGTAATGCCTTTAATTGAAGCGTATGGCATGCAGATTGCAATTGAGAATCATACAGACACTTTCGCCGATGAAATTTTATGGATTGTAAATAAGCTGAATCATCCGTTGATTGGCACTTGTGTGGATACGATGAATTCTCTTCAGGTAATCGAGAATCCTTATTATGCTATGGAGCGCATGCTGCCTGAAGCATATTGCTGTCATTTCAGCGATGACAAAATCGTGGTTGATCCTCTGGGTGTGCATGATATCGGTGCAGCACATGGACAGGGCTCTATGGACTGCCCGAAAATGCTTTCACAGATCCGTGAGAAATCCTGCATGGACAAAATCATTTTTGAAAATGAGATTGCGTTCAAGAGTCTGGACGAACCCATTGAAGAAGCAAGGGCCAGGGAACTGGAGGCCTGCGAAGAAAGCGTACGTTATCTGCGCGACGTTTTAAAACTTGGTGTAAGAAACAGATAGACAAATTCAGTGGAATATGGGAGGTAATTATATGTCAAGAAAGCAGATGATACATGAGGCAGCCATGGAGATTATGCGTGATGTGGGCGTTAAAATCTACAATGCAAAAGCGGCGGAGATTTTAAAAAACAATGGTATCAAGGTGGAAGGCAATACAGCGTTTTTTACAGAAGAACAAGTCATGCACTGGGTTAAAATGGCTCCTGAATCATTTACGATCCATGCAAGAAATCCGAAATATGACACGGTAATCGGAGAAAATCATATCAATCCGGCAGCCACCTATGGATGTGCTTTCATCGATGAGTGGGATGGAACCCGCCGCCGCGGAACCATGGATGACTATATCAAGTGCTT
>CAMKHH010000252.1 GCA_946412445.1 uncultured Eubacterium sp. | reverse complement strand
GCCTGAAGTATACATCCGGAAAGAGCCAGCCCCATGCCGCAAAGAAGCGCAAGAATAATTCTGGGCAGACGGATCTGCATACGGACAATGGATAAGCTGGAATATCCCAGATTCAAAGATAAAAACACAACTGCAAGGATTGCGGCCAGAAGAGTAGCTAAAACTAAAGCTTGTCTTTTCCTTGTCATACAACAGCTCCTTTTCTTTGCCATGTGAGTCCCAGGAAAACAGGAACCCCGATTGCCGATACCAATGCACCTACAGGGGTATCGAAGGGTGCATTGATCATTCTTGCGGCAACATCGGCGAGTACCAGCAATATAGCCCCCATAAGTGCCGATGCCGGAAGCACTTTGCGGTAATCTGCTCCTACAATCCGCCGTACGGAATGGGGCACAATAAGGCCCAAAAAAGAAATCCCCCCTACCAGAGATACACTAGCTCCCGCCATAATCAAAACAGTGCCGATACCCAGCAGCTTCACTGAAATAACATTTATCCCAAGCCCGGCGGCGCTTGCCT
Source organism: uncultured Eubacterium sp. (assembly GCA_946412445.1). GTDB lineage: Bacteria > Bacillota > Clostridia > Lachnospirales > Lachnospiraceae > Novisyntrophococcus. The sequence goes on along the minus strand of CAMKHH010000252.1, from coordinate 2,967 downwards.
CCCCCAGTGCCAGCATGGACATTCTTTCTCCCAGGAAAAGACTTGTAATTCCGGCTCCCATAATCCATGGAATAACTATGAAAAGCTGGTTCCAGGTAATTCCGGAGAGGCTTCCGGCAGTCCAGAAAGACAATTCTTTGGATAAGCCAAAGGTAAGGGATATGCCCTGGCTGAGAGCCGTCAAAAGAGCGGAAACAGCAGAGCCTGCCAGGATGAGACGTATGGAGCTCGCCTTATGCTTTCCCATCCCTATGCCATATACCATAACAGCAGCCCCGGCTGCCCCGATAAATGCCAGAAGCATAGTTCCCATAGACGAAATGGATGGGAATACAACCGCCGAGAGAGCCACCAGAAATCCTGCCCCTGCATTGATTCCCAGGAGCCCTGCGTCAGCCAGAGGGTTTCTGGTAGTTCCCTGCATAACTGCTCCGGAAAGAGCAAAAGCCGCCCCTGTAAAACAGGCGGCCATAGCCCTGGGCATCCGCATTTCCAACATGATTCTCCCCATCTCAGAAAAACGATCCATACGAGTCAGGGTATGAAGCAATATTTTGAGGTTTCCTCCGGCGACACCGATGCTGATGGAAAACAAAAGGGACAATAGCAAAATAAATACCAGACATATGATGAAACACACGTACGTCTTCTTTCCCCGCCGGGTCCTGTCCTGTTTCCTACTCCACATTTGCGTGATTAATGATTGCATCTGCCAGTTTCTCCATATAAATCAGTTTCCCGCCCGGCGTATAAGCCATATTGTACTGAACATCATTTTTTCCGTAGTATACGTTTCCGTTCTGTACAGCATTCAAATTCTGCCAGATAGGGCTGTCCCCTGTCTCTCCTAAATTCCCATCATCGCTAAAGAAGAAAATATGATCTGCATCAATTTTTGAAAAGTACTCCGCATCTACTACCTCACCCCAGACATCCTCAGGCACTCCGGATGATGGTGTGAGTTTCAGTTCATCATATACGAGCTCTCCCGGACCTCCCGTGCGGTAAACATAATAAGAACCAAAGTGTACGGAATTCGCCTCCAATACAGCAAACGTCTCATCTCCTACAACCGCCTTTACCTTTTCGGAGAGTTCAGAAGCCTTTGCATCGTAGTACTCCAGCCATTCATTGACTACATCCTCCTTATCAAACCACTTTCCAAGCTGCTGGAAACGTCCTCTCCAGTTCACATAATTAATGTCATCATCAACCATAGCCGTTGGAGCAATTTTCTTGAGCTGGTCGTACACCTTGTCATGGCGGATATTCATAATAATCAGATCAGGCTTCAGCTCTGCAATTTTCTCAAGATCCAGATCTCCGACAGAGCCTGAATAGTTTCCCACTACCTCCACATTATTTTCCGTAAAGTACTCCTGAAGATAGTCAGGCACCGTTGTCCCGTCAAACATGCTGGTATTAGCCGAGCCCACAAATGGAACCCCCATGGCAATCAGCTCGTCTGCCGAACCGGATACATCTACAATGCGCCGGGGATCGGACGGTATTTCAACGCTTCCTTTCATGTCCTGTATGGATATGGTATCTTCCCCTTCCTTTTGTTCTTCTGTTATCTTAGTTGATTCATTATTTGTCTTGGGATCCTTTGACCCATCCTGGCAGGCAGTCATTAAGGCCGCCAACACACAAATCAGAAGCAGTACTCTCTTTTTCACCTTTTTCCTCCTCAAAATAAATTTATATTGACTAGTTAGGTATTGCTAACTATAATAGAATATAACATACATTTGATTTTTTCTTCCCCCAGGCGGAGTATTTCAGTCCCCCTGCGGAACATTTTGAGGTTCAGAACAATGTCGTATTTACCATTAACATTTGAAACATCAGAGATTTTTCCCAGGAAAAGCATCACCCTGCGCCCAGGTATACATATTATGATGTCCTCCGGTATTCCGGAAAGTAGTTTAGAGAGAAAAAACGGAACAACCTCTTCCATATTTGAATTGTCTTATAGCAGGCGTGATGCCTTATATGGGGAAGTCGGCCACAGAGCTGTGGAACTAAAACCTGGATATGCTTCCCTTGGCTTCTTAAATCAGGCACACGGGCATTCGGAATATGACATCGGCGTAGACATACGCCTATATTCTATATGGATAAGCCCCTCAGTCTTCAATGATTTTTGCCGGGCCACAGGCGGTGGCAGCGGTACGGCCTTTCAATCATTTCAGCACGGAGCCTACTATAACTGTAATTTTAAGACAAGCCCAAGGGAGGAAAGTATTTTATATAAGCTGGATGACTTTTTTAATCATGAGACAGAGGAGATGAACCTTCTCTTTCTGGAAAGTCAGATTCTTGAATTAATGTCATTGAACCTGGAGCGCCTGTTCGGCAAAAGCGATGCAGAACAGGCGGAAGTTTCTCTGTCCAGGTCTGATATGGACAGTCTGATTCTGGCCCACGAAATACTATTAAGCCGTTTGGAAAATCCTCCGTCCCTGCTGGAGCTATCCCGGCTGATCCAGATGAACGACTGTAAATTAAAACGGGCCTTCAAGCACTATTATGGTCAGACTGTTTATGGATTTATCCGGAACCAGCGTCTGGAAAAAGCATTTTCTTTAATCGAGGACCAACATTTGAATGTGAGCCAGGCGGCTTTTTCAGTGGGATATACAAATACCGGACACTTTTCTCAGTCATTTCTCAGAAAATTCGGGATTTATCCAAGTCAGCTGGTGCGAAAGTAATTTTGGTCCCACCAGATTCAGAAGCCTTTCCACCTCTTTTTTATTCCAGTCACTCCCGCCAGAGTGGCTGCCGCCAATATTACCAGATACAAAAACATGTTATTGCTATCTCCCGTTTTCGGTGCATCTGTCTTTGTTGGGGTGTAAATATTATGAAAGTTTAATTTGCCATCTGGATATTCGATACTTCCGGTCAAACTACCCGTGCCATTGTCCGTTACAGTTACTGTAACCTTATAAACGTTATCAT
>CAMKHH010000251.1 GCA_946412445.1 uncultured Eubacterium sp. | reverse complement strand
CTTCTGATATGCCTTAATTTTTGCTGCCTCTACATGCATCATCTGTTTATGTGTCGCAACAATCAGCGTAATTACCTGTTGCTTCAGCGGTAATGGATTGGAAAGCGGCTGCTTTAACAATTCCATAAGCGTTTTTCCATACTGTAGCTGCTCCTTGGTCGCATCATCCAAATCTGATGAGAATTGGGTGAATACCTCCATCTCACGATATTGTGCCAGGTCGATACGCACGCTGCCGGATGCTTTTTTCATAGCCTTTGTCTGAGCCGCACCACCTACACGTGAAACAGAAAGTCCTACATTGACGGCCGGGCGCATACCGGAATTGAATAAATCACTCTCCAGGAATATCTGGCCATCCGTGATGGATATTACATTGGTTGGTATATATGCTGACACATCTCCGGCCTGTGTTTCAATGATCGGCAATGCTGTGATGGAACCTCCACCCAGTTCTTTACTTAACTGACTGGACCTCTCCAATAATCTGGAATGCAGGTAAAATACATCTCCGGGATAAGCCTCGCGTCCAGGTGAACGCTCCAAAAGCAGGGAAAGTGCACGATATGCTACCGCATGTTTTGACAAATCGTCGTATATAATCAGCACATCTTTCCCTTTATGCATAAAGTACTCAGCCATCGCGGTTCCGGAATAAGGAACGATGTACTGCAAAGGTGCACAATCACTTGCTGTGGCAGAAACTACAATTGTATAATCCATGGCATCGTGTTTTGTAAAAGTGTTTACAAGTTTTGCAATTGTAGAGGCTTTTTGTCCGATTGCCACATAGATACAGATTACATCCTTTCCCTTCTGGTTCAGAATTGTATCTGTAGCGATAGAAGTTTTGCCGGTCTGACGGTCACCGATAATCAGTTCCCTCTGACCACGGCCAATCGGAAACATGGAATCAATGGCTAGTATTCCTGTCTCCATCGGTGTATTTACGGATTTTCTGTCAATGATTCCGGGCGCCGGCTGCTCCACCGGGCGAAAACCATCTTCTATAATCTTCCCTTTTCCATCTATAGGGTTTCCTAATGCATCCACGACGCGTCCGATAAAATTATCACCTACCGGTACACCCGCCTTTTTGCCCGAACGAGCTACCCGGGTTCCCTCCCTGATTCCGGTCTCCCGGCCAAAGAGGATAACGCCGATCTGATGACGCTTAATATCCTGCACCATACCCTTAAGGCCATTTTCAAATGTAACGATTTCCCCATACATGGCATGGTCAATTCCGTATACAGTTGCAATGCCGTCGCCTACGTAGATGACGGTACCGGTCTCCTGGTCTTTGGCAACGGCGTCGTAATTCTCTATTTCTTCTTTTAGAATCGATATGATTTCTTCTGAATTAATTGAACTCAACTCGTTCACCTCTTTTCATGTTGGATGCCAGCTGCTGCATACGTCCGCGAACACTCCAGTCAAACTCCCGGCTGCCCGCCCGTATAATAAATCCGCCCAGAAGTTCCGGAGTGTGTATCATAGTTAACTCCACCTCACTGGCACCGTATTTTCTGCAAAGAAACTTCTCAATTCGCTCTCTTTGTTCATCTTTTGGTTCTGTGACATAATACAGGGATGCAGATAATATATTTCTTTTTTTATTTTTATAATCATGATAAGCCTCTAATACATCCTTTAATATGCCAATCTTCTGGTTGTCACACATTTTTTTAAGAAAGTTAACGATTTCCCCGGGGAAAATCTTACTGATGATACTATGCCTGACGTCTATACATATCGTAGGATTTGTAAGTATTTCCGCCACCTCAGGAATTTCTTCCCATATCTTCGCCGTATGCTTTATGGCCTTCTCATCAATTCCCAGTTCATACAAAACTATGCCATAATTAATTGCGGTCTCTGTCATCACTGTCACCTGCTTTATTCAAAAACTGATCATAGAGCGCCTGGTCGCTTTCTGTCCCTGACTTTTCTCCCAGAATTCTGGAGGCTGCCAAAAGAGCCAGGTCTGCTACCTGAGACTCCATCTCATGCTTTGCTTTTTCCTGCTCAAGTTCGATGTTGTCTTTTGCCTTTTTTATCATGCTGCCAGCCTCGCTGTTCGCCTGGTTTATAATCCGGTCATATTCGAACTGCGCATCTTTTTTTACTTTTTCTATCATCTGCTCGGACTCATCCCGCACCGCTGCAATTTTTTCTTCATACTGGCTTTTTAATTCCAGAGCCTCTGAATTTTTTTTCTCCGCATGCCGCATCTGTCCGTCAATCATCGCCTGACGCTTTTCCTGTATTGCTTTAATTGGCTTAAACAGAAATTTCTTCAGGCAGAGATATAACAGCAGTACTTCGATGACAACGCCAGCCATGTTCCAAAAACTTATATTCAGCACTTTACTGCACCTGCCTTTTTGTTATTGAACTGCTTATATTACCAGTTTCTTACAATACAAAGATAATCAGAAGGCCGATTACAAAACCATAGATAGCAGTTGCCTCTGCAAGCGCTGCCCCCAGCAGCAAAACCTTGGAAATTTTACCTTCCGCCTCCGGCTGTCTTGCGATGGACTCTGTTGCCTTGGCTGTTGCTAGACCGATACCAATACCTGCTCCAATTCCTGTAAATGCTGCGATTGCTGCTCCAATTGCTACTAAACTCATGATTTTTCTCCTTTTTTACTCATCGTTTTTTCAGGTGCGGATGGAATATGTATTCTCCACCCTGCCTGTCTGCATGTTTTTCTATTGCTACGCTTCAATCTGTTCGCTGATAAATAAAGATGTTAACAGACAGAATACGTAAGCCTGAATCACTCCATCAAAAATATCAAAATACAAGCTGAATGGAAATGGAAGCAGTATCGGGCATACACCCTTTATCAGTTCCATAACCACAAATGCTCCAACCACGTTGCCAAATAATCGCATACACAGAGAAACCGGCCGGATAGCAATCTCCAGAATATTGATTGGAGTAATCAACGCCATCGGATGGGCAAAGCTTTTTATCCACCCCCCTGCTCCACTGGCATGAATGCCGGCATACTCGATCACTATAATACTCATAATCGCCAATGCCGCTGTCACGTTGATGTCTTTCGTCGGTGGTTTGAATCCTAAAAGTCCAATCAGATTCGAAAAAGTGATGAATATGATTATTGTCATCATATAGGGAGTATAACGCTTCCCTTTCTCACCCAACAGATCCCGGAAAAAGTTCTCAAGCCAATCGATACCAGCCTCAACCATCAATTGTTTCTTCCCCGGATTTTCAACCCGCAAATCGTGGGTCAGCCATATGGACAGCAAAATCAGTACCGCCATGATAATCCATATAACCACAGTGGATTCCAATACTGGAATACCATCGAAAACCGGAATGGTAAATACCGTGTCACAGTTAATCTGACGAAGTAAATCCTCTTTAAATGCTTCCGTTTTTCTCCCTCCCTTCTTAATTTAACGCACTTACGTTACTGCTAAAATTTGAATTTGTCAACAAAAATCGAAATCTATATA
>CAMKHH010000250.1 GCA_946412445.1 uncultured Eubacterium sp. | reverse complement strand
TGTGTTCTATATAAAAAAGGAATCTCTCTTTTAAAATATTCTTTTGCTACAGTCTCATTGGCCTGAAGCATGAAGTCTTCGATAAGATCGGTAGCAGCATTTCGCTCATGTGGTTTTATATCCACAGGCTTTCCGAGATTATTCAGGATAATCTTACTTTCAGGAAAGTCAAAATCGATGGCTCCTCTCTTCTTTCTGAGCGAACGGAGTATATCAGAAAGCTGCTTCATCATACGAAACATCGGTACAAGCTCAAAATACTTCTGCGTGGTTTTATCGTCGGAATCCGTCAGTATCTTATCTACATCTGTGTAGGTCATCCTCTGGTCGACGCAAATCACAGTTTCAGCAAGCTTATACTGTACGGTATGCCCTTTCTCGTCTATCCACATAATACAGGACATGGCCAGTCTGTCCTCTCCGGCATTGAGCGAACAAATCCCGTTGGAAAGTTTTTTCGGAAGCATGGGTATTACCCTGTCCACAAGGTAGACACTGGTTCCTCTTTTCAAAGCTTCTCTGTCCAGGGCACTGCCTCCCTGTACGTAGTTACTGACATCTGCGATATGAACTCCCAGCTTATATAATCCATCTTCTATCGTCAGAGAAACGGCGTCATCCAAATCTTTGGCATCCTCTCCATCGATTGTAACCATCGGCCAGTCTCTTAAGTCCAGTCTGCCCTCTCTGTCGCTTTCCTGCACATGATCCGGGCAGCGGTCAGCCTGGCTCAGCACCCTGGTAGGAAATACCATAGGAATATCATAAACACGCGCTACGGAAAGCACATCCACTCCCGGATCTGTAGCCTGTCCCAGGACCTCTGTCACTTTACCTTCCGGGCTTTTCTGGTTTCCGCCGTACCGGGTTATCTGCACAATCACTTTATCGCCTGTTACAGCATTGTTTATAAATTCCTTGGGTATAAAGATATCCCTGGTAATTTTACTGTTGTCAGCTACCACAAATCCAAAAGAAGCGCTTCTTTCAAAAGTTCCGACAACTTCCCCGATTCCATGGGCAAGCACTCTCACAACCCTGCCCTCCTGGCGGCTGCCGTTCTTTTCCGGAAGCAGTGCCACCTCCACCTCATCCATATGAAAGGCATCACCGGTATATGGAGCCGGTATAAAGATATCCTCTTCATCAGATTCATGACGCTCAACAAAGCCATATCCCTTGGAGTGACTGATAAAGGTTCCTGTCAGATTACAGTTCCCATGGCCTTCCCCCTTACAAATCTCAGACTTTATTTTCTTCTTTTTATAGCGGCCCCGATGGATTGTGACAATCTGTCCTTCCGCTTCCAGAGTATCCAGAATGTCCTGAAGCTCTCTTTTTTTATTTCTGGGGATTTGCAGTAAGACTGCAATCTCTTTCGCTTTCATGGGAACATAATTTTTAGAACTGATGAAATCTAATATTATCTTCTTCTGAATTTTATTAATATTCTTTTTTTTATTTATCAAATAATACCTCTATATTCTGTTAGTATTCAGCCATCACCGAGCCGCATCCCGCTCATCCTCAGGCGTCCTAAATGTAATAAAGACTGTTGCAAATTGCAACAGCCCTTGTGTTAAAAGTTCAAATTCAGTACAATTGACATAACGATGAATAAAACCGCCAGCAGTTTTGTCATCCTAATCAACGTACCTTCCGCAGAACGTCCCTTATTCTTTCCCCAGTAGGTATCAGAGATACCCGCTAAAGCTCCAAGACCCTGCTGCTTTCCCTCCTGCATCAATACGACTACAAGCAATGCTATACAATCTATCACATATAATATTGTTATTATAGTTCTTAAGATTACCATGCCCACACCTCCTATAAACGAATCTCCTAGTATTCTATCATAGGAATTGGAATAATTCAACAGGTTTTTGAATTCAGAATCAATCCTGCTTTCTCTTTCTTGCCTGAATTCCTTCCAGGGAGCCAAATTCTGTTATACAGCCCAGATACTCTTCAATTCTTAAGAGCTGATTGTATTTTGCGTTTCTGTCCGAACGGCAGGGTGCACCTGTTTTTATCTGCCCGGCACCGGTGGCAACAGCCAGATCCGCTATAAAGGAGTCTTCCGTCTCACCGGAACGGTGTGAGATAACAGCGCGGTATCCTGCATGCTGTGCCATCTCTACCGCATCCAGAGCTTCTGTCAAAGTTCCGATCTGATTTACCTTTACCAGGATGGCATTGGCTACCTGAAGATCGATGCCACACCGAAGACGTTTAATATTTGTTACGAATAAATCATCCCCGACCAGTTGTATCTTCTCACCCAGTTCTTCGGTCATCGTCTTCCAGCCATCCCAATCCTCTTCATGAAGGCCATCTTCAATGGATATAATGGGATATTTAGCAGCAAGCTCCTTATAGTATTCTACCATTTCTCCGGAATTCCTCTGCACTTCTTTTCCGGTCATGCTGCTCTCACCCGGGAAGATATATAAATCCTTCTCCTCATCGTAAAGCTCGCTTGCCGCTGCATCGATCGCTATTGCGATCTGATCGCCCGGCTTGTATCCGGACCGTTCCACCGCTTCCATGATAAGAGCCAGCGTTTCATCAGAATCTCTTACATCCGGAGCGAATCCGCCTTCATCCCCAACCGCTGTAGATAATCCCTTTTCCTTTAGTAATTTCTTTAAATCATGATAGATTTCCGCACACATAGTTAAGGCCTGATGAAAATTTTCCGCTCCCACAGGCATAATCATAAACTCCTGCAGATCTACTGTATTGTCCGCATGACGCCCTCCATTCAGAATGTTCATCATAGGAATCGGCAATTGTCTCGTATGACAGCCCCCCAGATATTGATACAGAGGAAGACGCAGGGCTTTAGCAGCTGCCCTGGCGACAGCCAGGGATACGCCCAGGATTGCATTGGCGCCTATATGCTCTTTATTTGTAGTTCCATCAGCCTCTATCAGAAGTTGGTCGATATATGCCTGATTCAGAGCATTTTCACCCAGTACTGCTTCCGCCAGTTTGGTGTTTACATTATCAACAGCCCTTGAAACACCCAGCCCTTTGTACCTTTTTTCTCCATCCTTAAGTTCTACTGCCTCGAACTTTCCGGTAGATGCTCCCGACGGCACCATGGCGCGTCCTGTATATCCGTCAATACCGATGATACCTTCTCCTACGGTAACCTCCACTTCCACGGTCGGATTGCCCCTGGAATCCAACACTTCTCTTGCGTAAACTCTACGAATAGGTAAATAGCGATACATACGATTTCCTCCTGTTTCACATATTCTCAGGATTGCGAGAGCACAAAGTGCGTAGCAATCCGTAGGTATCAGAGGTCCAAATACCTTTTGACCCTTGTATCATAGTATTTGCCAAATTCTTCTGATTATTCATTTTTCAAGAGGTGATATCTGTGGATGCTACGCACTTTATGGTTTGTTTATAGCAATTTCTCATTAAGGTTTCTAATCTCTTCCTGCAATTTTGTCTCCTGACTTGTCAGCTGAACCAGAGAAAGATATCTGG
>CAMKHH010000249.1 GCA_946412445.1 uncultured Eubacterium sp. | reverse complement strand
GTTTAATACACCTGCAACAGCTTTTATCAGCATTGTTTTACCACTTCCGCTCTCTCCCACAATCACGGTAGTTTTGCCCCCATGTACCGAAAGATTTACTTCTTTTACGATAGGAATACAATCTCTCTTCATTGTAATATGTACATTTTCAAGCTTCAGCAGCTCCGTCATATCGTCATATCCTCCGGCGTCAAAATATCCAGCAACGCTTCTCCAAATAATGTAAATCCTGCTGCTGCGGCAAACACAAATATGCCCGGCCAAACGATCAACATCGGGCTGGAATAAAGGCTATTTCGTGCTTCATTCATCATTGCACCCCACTCAGCTGTTCCGGCAGCAAGTCCGACACCCAGAAACGAAAATCCGGAAACCATCATAATCATTGCTGCAACACCTGTGCATGCATAGACCATAAACTGTGGAAATACGTTTGGGATGATATGACGAAATAATATACGCACATCACTGGCCCCGGCAACCTTTGCTGATAATACATACTCTTTTGCAGCCTCTTTTTGGCAATAGATTCTTGCTACGCGCACATACCATGCCCACAGAGAAATAACAGCTGCAATCAATATAATGCTGATCTGATTGCCTAATACGCCAATGAGTGAAATAACGATGACGAGTGCCGGAAAAGCAATAAAAATATCGCAGATAATGGTGCAGAGTCTGTCCCTCCATCCACCTTTATAAGCGCAGATACTCCCAATCATTAGCCCGATAATCACCAATACAGCAACTGTTGGAATGGCAATACCAAGCGATAGTCTTGCACCATACAGCAAACGAGAAAACTCACAGCGCCCAAGCTGATCTCCTCCCAAGGGATATTCAAAAGAGGGTTCCATAAAACGTGCCGATGGATGAATCTCATCAGGCGGGTGCGGTGCAATAAGTGGTGCAAATATCCCTGCGATGCAAAGGATTAGAATCAGAATAAGCCCAATGATTGCCTGCGGGCTATGTCGTATCTTATCAAACATTGGTATCCTCCTTCACTGCGATCTTCGGGCAAAGCAGCCGGTTAATTATATCTGCAAGGAGATTCAGCAAAACAAATATGCTGGCAATCATCAGTACTGCTGCGCTGATAACAGGTAAATCTCTGGCAATTACCGCTTTAATCAAGAATACGCCAAAACCTCTTATTGAAAAAATACTTTCAACAATTGCTGACCCGGCAATCAGAGAACCGGCATAAGAAGCAAACAATGTAATCATCGGAGGGAGTGCATTTTTAAATGCATGTGTCCATAAAACACAGGTTTTACTCTTCCCCCTCGCATACAGGTACACCACATAATCGGCGCTCATTTCGTTTAAAATAGATGACCTGAACAAACGAATAGCTGCACATATGGATGGCATAGCCAGAGATATCGCCGGAAGAATATAGCCCTTTATTCCTGATTCCGCCGTTACTTTAAAAAGCGGAATCTTCACTGCAAATTGTATCAACAGAAGAAATCCCAACCAAAATACCGGCATACAGATACCCAGAACTGTAACCCAGCGCATAATGTGATCAAATACCCCGTTTTGATACCTTGCACACAACGCACCCACTGGTAAAGAAATCATAATAATGAGCAAAAGTGCAAAACCGGAAAGTGCAAGTGTTCTTGGCAGCAACGCTGCTATATCCGCACTGACCGGATGCCTGGTCATATACGAGATACCCAAATCACCTTTTAATATCTGTGCGATCCACAAAAAATAGCGTTCTGTAACTGGACGATTAAGACCATATTCCTCCCGTATCCTTTCAATTAGCTCCGGCGAGGCATTAGAAATCTGTTGTCTCGCAATTGCTTCTGCCGGATCAACATCCGATATTGCTGAGAGTGCAAAGCTTAGTATGGATACGCCTGCCAGTACCACAGCAAAGCCAATCAATCTTTGGGGTAAACTTATTCTGTTCCCTTTTACATTCTTAATTTTCATTAATTTTTCCATTTGCCGACTGTTGCTCTACTCCGTTTGTTCCACAGCTCTTGATACAGTCCCTCTCTCTGGGTAAGCTCTTCATGTGTGCCATGTTCACTGATTTTTCCATCTTCAATCACGAGAATCTGGTTTGCATTTTTAATGGTGGTCAGTTTGTGTGCAATTACAATTAATGTTTTCTCCGCAATCAGTTCACTGATTGCCTGTTGTATGTAGTGTTCGTTATCTGGATCAATACTTGCGGTTGCTTCATCCAACAATACAATGGATGCATCTTTCAAGATGGCTCTGGCAATCGATATCCGCTGTTTTTCTCCTCCTGAAAGCGTTGCGCCGCCTTCGCCCACAAGTGTTTCAAAACCGTCCGGCAGTTCCATAATAAAATCATAGCAGCGTGCTTTTTTAGCTGCCGCGACCACCTGCGTATGAGTAGCCTTTACGTTACCAAATGCAATGTTATTGTAAACTGTGTCGTGAAACAGATACACCCGCTGGAACACCATGCTGATATTCGACATCAGCTGTTCAAAGGACATCTCCCGGATATCCACACCTCCCAGCAGAATCTGTCCAGAATCATAATCCCAAAAACGGGCAATCAGATTGCAGATGGTTGTCTTTCCACAGCCACTTTTTCCCACCAGTGCGGTAACCTCTTTTTCTTGTGCGGCAAAGCTTATATTTTTAAGTACTGATTTATCTTTATAGCGAAAACTAACATCCTTAAACTCAAGCTGGTGGTTTTGAAGCTTCACTTCCTTGCAAGTATCCGATATGGTTTTTTCTTTCAATATTTTTTCATATCGATCCATACTTGCTTCCATCAGCCGAATCTCTGAGGAAATGTTGACAAGACCACTGAGCGGACGAAATATCTCAAATGCGAATATGGTCAGCATCAACATCATAGCGAGCGCCATCGTTCCATTTACAAGAAGTATGCAGCTGGAACTAATAATTGCCCCAATTGACAGGGCAATCATGCTTTCCGCCAATACTGCGGGGACAACAAACTTCTTTTCATACTCATATTGTGCATCACTTAACTTCTTATAATAAGCATTGGTACGCTCTTGTTTATCACCGACTAAATGAAACGCTTTGATTACCTGCATTCCTTTTATATATTCAATAGCGGCGGAGGTGGCTTCTTTTTGGCATTCTTGCATTTTTTTCGAGTGCATCTTTGAAATTTTTTGGATCCTGCCGAAAACCAGTGCAACAAGAAAACAGGTTATAAGCATAAGCAGAGCAATCACCGGGCTGAAAAATAGCATCATCAGAAAGGTGACTGCCAATGTAATTATTGATGTAGTAATTGTTGCCAGCTGACCCATTCCCATTTCTTCAATAAATTTAATATCTGATGAGATCACAGCGGAAAGATTACCAATGTTTCCCTCTGTAAAGTAACACATAGGCAATTTTTTTATCTGTTCCCCAAGGTTCAGCCTTTCCCCTGCAAATATCATATATCCACTTCCGCTTTGATTCTTCTCCCGCACAAATCGCAATATTACTGCAACTGTAAGACTGCCCAATACAGCAA
>CAMKHH010000248.1 GCA_946412445.1 uncultured Eubacterium sp. | reverse complement strand
CAATAATCACGGCTCATAAGGAGTGAAAACATGATGCTTTCATATGAAGAAACCCATTCTTGTATAATAGGAAACGCAGCGGTCGAAGGTATAATTTCATTGATTTAGTTCCTGAGAAATCCAATTGAGCTATAAATGAAGTAAAAGAGGCCATGTAGAGTTTATCGAGTAAAAATCAGATAAAGCAGGAAAAAAGCAATAATCAACCCAAAGTTGCGCAATAGTTGGTTGTGGCAACCTCCGTTTTTCAGTAGAATAGGGTCAGAAAAAAGAAAGGACCGCAAGATATATTGTTTATGAAAGTGAAAAAGGAGGAATGCGAATCATGAAAGGTGCAACAACAATCAATGTAAATACAAAAACAAATAAGCAGGCATGGCAGATACTCAATGCGACAACGATGAAATTGCTCGCCGCCTTTTTAATGCTGCTGGATCATATCCACCAAATGTTTGCAGGCGCAGGTGCCCCACTGTGGCTTAGTATGGCGGGAAGGCTTGTTTTCCCTATGTTTTTGTTCACTGCCGCCGAAGGTTTTCATTATACACACAGTAAAAGTAAGTATTTACTGAGGATGTTCCTTGCCAGCGTTTTTATGTCATTTTTTACACTTTTTTTGCAAAAGGTGCTGCCAAACGATACTGTTGTATTGGCAAACAATGCATTCAGTACATTTTTTGTCGCAGGGATGTATATGTTATCTTGGGACTGGCTTGTAGACGGGGTACGTAATAAAGTGCCAAAGCAAATTATAAAAGCACTCGTGTGCGCCCTGATACCCATATTGACTGCCATTCCATTTCTCTTAACCACAGCCCTTCAGTCCAACGAAAATATCCCAGGGTTTGTTATTCAACTCCTTATAACACTTTCCCTTGGGCTTCCCAGTATTTTGACGGCGGAAGGTGGTTTCCTCTTAGTCATCCTGGGCGTAGTATTCTATATTTTTAGAGAGCACAGATTTGCCCAGATTCTATCCCTGCTGCTCTTATCGGCCTTCTTATACACAATATCAGGAGGGATTCAATGGATGATGGGATTTGCGGTAATTCCTATGGCACTATATAATGGAAAACGCGGACGCGGTATGAAAAACTTTTTCTATATCTTCTATCCGGCACATATTGGTCTGTTATATGTTATATCTACACTTTTTTTATAAGAATGGATTCTATTAATTTGGAGCGTAAAAATTATGGAATGCCTATGTATCTTCGGATATAAAGGCATTCCATAAAATCACGTCTACTCCTGTCTTTTCAGTTTTGTAACCGCAAGACCCACACCCAGGCAGGCGGCCGCAAATAAGAGCTGAATCCCAAGACCTTTCCAAATCGTAATTTTCATGCTATCTGACAGCCGTCCGGAAACAGACAGTAGCTCGTTAATCTTCTCATACCAATACACGGGCAGAAAAACTGCCACTTTCTTTACCTCAACACTTAACATGCTAAGTGGTATGAATGCACCACATAGAAATGACATTCCCAGAGAAAGCACATTGACGACTCCATTAATCGCTACTTTATCTTTCACTGTATTCCCCACTAAAAATGATATGGAAAGTGCTACCACCAGCAAGGCCAGACTGTTCATCAGATAGTAAGGAAGCAAGACATCTCCTGTAAATTCTTTTCCATACAAGATTGCAGTAAACAGCATACACATGCACCAGAAGCCCAGACCAATGACAGCAAATGCCAGAAAGGATTCCAGTGCCTCTCTTCTCCCCGATATAGCTGATGCACGCATTCTGTTTTTCACATCCTTATTATTAAATGCAGCAAGAATAAAGCTCAATACGTAGCTTAAGGCGGCAATCATGATATAGGGCAGGAATTGGAACAGATAGGAATGCATGGATGCTGCTCCACCATTTCCATTCGGATCTGCAAGCTTAACTATGCTCTTTTCCCGCTCCTGAATTGCTCTTTCTATCTCTTCGTCAGAGAATCCCGCAGCTTTATACGTTCTTAAATGATTTAAGAAACCACTTATCTGTTGTTCTACATATGCACCGGAATAAGTCCCTGGCCTTGCCGTTTCCTTTACAGCCGCTTCGCCGGATATGAGCTTCTGCTCAAAATCTTTTGGAATCCACACGATATATTCAATATTTCCATAATACATCTCCTCTTGAAGCAGTTCTTCATCATGTGAATATTCTTTTACATGATGCACGTCTTTTAGATATTCCTTTAACAGACGTGCCAGATTCCCTTTATCTTCATCTACAATCGCTACCTTGTTCTTTACCGCTGCAAAATTATCCAGTTCTTCACTGGTATATGTCTTTTGCATAAAAACAGCCATAGTAAAAAAAATGATAAAGTACATCAGCATCGTTCCGATATTTCGGCTGGTTATCTTCATATAGCCTTTAAATACTCTCATAGCACTCCTTTCTGACAATCAGGTAGGCTCCTGCAAGCATCAATATGCCAAGGACTGCCAGTGTACCAAGATCTCTGTAAAACCGCCCAGGATTATCATATACATTGATACAATAGAATGCGTCTGTAATCAATGCCGCCGGATTCATCCGGTTCAAAAGGGGGGCATGTTTTTCCACAACATCCTTCATCCCTCCAATCATCAGGCCTGATAAGAAGCTGCACGTCATGGAAACTCCCAGCATAATACCGACTTTGAGATTTTCCGTCATTCTTCCTGCACTTCCGACCAGGATTCCCAAAGATACACCAATCATACTGCCTATACCGGATACAAGCAGCATCTTACCCATCTCTCCGTCAAATCCGATTCCCAGAATAAATCTCAGGTAAAGAACCAGGATACTCACATTCACAAAATGAATGATAAATATTCCAAACATATCGGAAGCAATGATTTTTAATTTGTGTGTAGGCGTAATGCACCGCCTTGCCGCCAGTGGGGTTAAGTTGGCCTGCAGACCGAGAGCCGCATCAAACCCAAGAAAACAGCCGTACATACATGCCATCGCAATAAGCGCATAAAAATACTGAACATTTCCATCAATGGTCTTTCCTTTCAGGGATACGCTTTGCACCAGATTCTGATAATTACTCATGCTGGAAATTGCAGCATTCATACCCTCCGGATGTATCTGCCCTATCTGCATCATCATTTTGGCAGAATCTACATAGCTGTTTAGAAGCGATTCCAGGATGCTCTCTTCTATCCCTTTTGCGGCAACGGTCAGACTTATCTGATCCTCTGTATAAAAGATCCCCTTTACCTCTTTTTCTTCCAGTGCTTTCGCCGCCACATCCTCTGTCATGTATTGAACCTGTATGATATCAGAATCACTTTCTTCTATTTCCTGCAGAAAGTGTTGAAAGTTGTCTGCTTCCTGACTCACTTCTCCCACAACCACTGCCACCGGGATCGTAGAGAAATCCGCTTCATCCATCTTTCCGATTGTAAAGTAAAACAGAGTTCCCAGAATAATCGGGAATAAAAGAGCCCAGAACATACTGGGTCCATTTCTTAAGCTGGATTTAAATCTATATTTTAATAAATGCAGCAT
>CAMKHH010000247.1 GCA_946412445.1 uncultured Eubacterium sp. | reverse complement strand
TTTTTACTGTTTTTATGTAAAAATAAATTCAGGTTCTTCTATTTATGCAATAAAATATGCCTGGAAAGGTTATTCCGGGCATATCTGCGCATTCAACCATTATTCTCTTTAAAAAAATACTAAATCGTAACAAAAATTCCGGGCACCAGGTAATCTCCCTGTTTATAATCCGGTTCCTGACGTATCTGCTGAAGCAATAATCCCATTGCTTCGTAAGCAAGTTCTCTTTCATTTTGCTTTACATGTGTAAAGTGGCAGTTTCCGGGTGAAAGATAGTCTTCATCCACACAGCACACCATAAGTCCTCTTTTCTCCAACTCCTCTCCGGAGCTTCCAAGGCATCTGGCCACCCCATATTCCGCACATATCACTGCATCCAGCTCCTGGTTCTGCTGCAGATACTCTGCTATCTCATGTGCCCATTCTGTATTGAATTCATCGGAGAATATTCCCAGATCCGCACCCGCTTCCAGGTCGCATTCCGGCATCTGCGAAAGACCTGCTCCTTCGATGGCATTCCAAAAGCCCTTTCTCCGTTCCCGGAGCGAGGATGTGCCGTTCTCCCATGCGGTTATAAAACCAATTCTTTTTCTGCCCATATGCACCAGATAATCGACCAGTTGTTTCATAGCAAGATGGTTATCTGTACGGACAGAAGAAACCGGGATTCCTTCCATCTGCTTATCGATGAGTACCACCGGGTATTGTTCAATCACAAGTTTCAGTATTTCTGTATTATAATAGGTTCCGTGACAGGGCATCACAATAATGCCGCAAGCTTCCAGGCTCTTAAGATAATTGATTTCATCACTTTCCTTTTGCCTGTCTCCATAGGAAAACCTCACGTACAGACGATAACCTGCCTCGCCTGCACAGCGGTCAAAAGCATACAGCATGTCCAGTCCAAAACACGAGGACACATGTTCAAGCACCAGACCTATGACAGGCTCCTTTCCTGATGGAACCGTCTGAGGCTCAGAGTTTTCAGGTATGTTATCATCTGCGTCTTCCGGAACCTTGATAAAGCTTCCCTTACCCTTAATCCTGACCAGATATCCCTCTTCTTTTAGTGCGTTGAGCGCACTGGTTATCGTAATCGTGCTCACTCCATATTCTTCCGCCAGCTTTATGCTGGATGGAAGACAGAACCCATCCTTCAGTTCCCCCGCTTGTATCCTATTCTTGATATCCTGCTGTACCTGCTTATACAAAAACTGATCCTTCTTCATCCTATATCCTCAAACAAACGGTTTTATTGTCTTTCTCCTGAAGCGTATCGCAAAATATGTTTTATTATATATTATATTGCACAGGATTTCAAGAAAATATAAGAATTAAGGCAATAATCGTTCACAATATACGATGTAGCGCTGATAATTAAAGCCCAGGGGATGGCAGGTTGAAAAGGTCAGCAGATCACGGCCCTCTTGTATCTTGACCTCGTCCGTCTCATAAGGGTAGATCACCTTGGTTTCCACTACACGGTACGTAAGCGTCTCCCACGGATTCGTAAGATACACCTTATCGCCTGTTTCCAATGCTTCAATGTCGCGGAACATCGGAGTGGCAGCACCTCTGTGGGCAGCAATCACACAGTTGGTATTGATACCACCGATCGGCAGGCTGGTTTCAGTCAGATGTACCGCTCCCAGCTCCATATTTTCCTGCGTCGCACCCAAAATCACAGGCAGGCTTATATTCATCCTTGGAATATCCAGATATCCTACCGTATTATCAGGAAATCCATACTCTGTGAGATCAAAGCTGGGATTTTGGTAACTGTATGCATCCTTGAAACCTTCCTGCCCATTCTCATAGATATTCCGGTTATATGCCTGCATGGCTTCATACAGATCCCTCAGATAAGGCGGAAGCTCCGTCTCATTATCATTCACTCGTTCCTCTGCCTTCATCCGCTCGTCAAAATCTTCCTTTATACTGGCAGCCTTTTTGTTATACTGCCATCTTACAAAATCAGGATATAGCAGCAGGCAGGTTCCGATAAGGAGCAGGGCAAAGGCAATAAAAAGTATAATTTTACGTTTATTCATGACCCACGCTCCTTTCAGGAGTTCCCAGAATATCTCCTTTTGTTCCTCCACCTGGTCCATACTGCTGCTATGATAATTAATCCTGTCATGACTGCGCTGCTCACAGCAACTGCAATAATCAACATTCTCTGTTCGCTCGTCAACCCTGCCGCCGAATCCTCTGCCTGCTGCTCCAGTTCTTCGGTATACGGAACTCTCATTCCCCTCACCAGTAGGCGGTGGCTGTTAACACCGTAAGGTGTACAGGTAATCAGGGTACTGTAATCCTCTCCCGGAACCCGTGCCAGATCCTGCGTGCTGTTTGGCTCGGTTACTTTTATGCGGTCCACCTGGTAAGCCAATGTCTGATTAAGAACATGGATAAAGAAGAGGTCACCTTCCGTAAGCTCGGTCAGATCCGTAAACATCTTTGCGGTTGTCAGGCCGGTATGCCCTGTGAGGACACTGTGAGAGCTGTCTCCTCCAATCGGCATCGAAGAACCCTCCAGATGCCCCACCCCTTTTGCCAGTGTCTCTTCTGCTGTGCCATGAAAAATCGGTAATTTTACATTGATTTTAGGGATTGTAATATAGCCCATGGATGCATCAATGTTTAAGACCTCATAGTAATTGTCGGACATAACCATGCCTGTACCTTCCAGATAAGGATCGTGTACCGGATTTCCTTCCAGGTTCTGATTATACTCCTCTGCCTCTTCCCATGCCTTCTTAAGTTCTTCCTCTTTGACTTCCGAAATTTTCTCGGCATAAGCATCTGCAGCATAAGAACTGTTTTTTTCAGTAATATAATTTGAAAGAACGGGGTAGGCGCATAGTCCAACGCCCAACAGTGCAATAATTATGATGATTAATGCTTTTTTCATGCAATCCTCCGGTAAAGAAAGCAGGGGCGGGGCTATCTGCCCTCCCCCTGCTTTTTATTCAACAAATTATTCTGTTGTTTTTTTCTTGCGGCTTGTGATAACCAGAATTACAGCCATACCAATTAATACAATACCGCCAACATAGAACACGATTGTTCCCATACCACCTGTTTGCGGAAGGGTAAAGCCACTGGTATTCTTAATGGGGCTGACTACCACATGCTTAGCACCATCTTTGACAGAGGTATCGTGTGTAAATGTAACCTTAACAGGCGCAGTCAGCAGATTATATCCGGCAGGAGCCTTTGTCTCCACAAGCCAGTATGAATCATATTCAATCGTACCATCGCCTTTTTTAATATATTCGCGGATACCCTGGAATTTGGCAATTCCATCGTCGTCTGTGGTGATTTCCCAATCAGATGCAGTGTCATATCCGGCATCACCTTTATAAACTATTTCCTTGTTGCTGTTGATTTTGATAAAGGTACCATTTTTTGCATCCTCTTCTGAGGCTGCTACTTTAAACTTTGCCCCTTTCAGTGCTGCTCCGTCACTGGCCTTAGTTTTGTTAATTTCAATGGTTCCGGTGCTGATTATGGTTTTTTCGGGTGTTCCAAAATCCGTTTTATCA
>CAMKHH010000246.1 GCA_946412445.1 uncultured Eubacterium sp. | reverse complement strand
AATTTTTTCAATACAGAATAAGATGTTTTGGCAGACCATTTTCGTAAATTACATTATTTTCCCCCTGGATTAACGGCTTCAAATAGGAAATCATCTCTTCCGTGACATCATTCCCTTCCGGTGCAATAAAGCTGGACGGAACTTTTTTCTCTTCATTCGCCACCTGGCTGACCGGTATGGTTTCGTAGCTTACCGTATAGGGTGTATTGCTCTTCCGGATAACAGCCGCCATCTTTCCGCTCTCACCTTCCAAAGCCGCCTGGCAGGCCTTCATCCCAAGCATTTTAGATTCCTGAATATCCATGGCACTGGCTATATGCCCCGCACATCTTTGCATCAGATTCAGTTCAATAGAGCGGACCTTGCATCCAATCCGGTTCCGAACCAGATTCTCCAATACTTTTGCAGAGCCCGCTATATAACTGTGCCCAAAGTTATCCACCGCAGAGCTTATAACCTGTTCCGATACATACCGTCCCTCTTTATCCTTGATTCCTTCACTGATGGCTACCAGAACACTGTCACAGGTCTCCAGTTCATTTTTAACATCGGCAATAAACCGGTCATTGTCAAACACTGTCTCACAAAGATAAATCAGATTCGGTCCCTTTTGCCCATTTCCTCTGGCCAGTGCAGACGCCGCGGTAAGCCATCCGGCATTTCTGCCCATGACCTCGACAATCGTCACTGCCTTCATCGTATATACATGACAATCTCTTTCCAGTTCCGCAAATGTGGTTCCGATATATTTTGCCGCTGAACCAAACCCCGGACAATGGTCTGTTCCCATCAGGTCATTATCGATGGTCTTAGGTGCGCCTGTCACGCAGATATCCTCAATGTTGTTCTGCGCACAATAGGCAGACAGCTTATTGACTGTATCCATGGAGTCATTTCCGCCGATATAGATAAAGCAATTGATATCATACTTGCGCAGAACATTTATGATCTGCTGGTACTGCTTTTCATCTGTCAGCTTCAGACGGCAGGATCCAAGCGCCGCTGCCGGAGTCTGGCAAAGCAGCTCCATGTCTTTGGCACTCCGTACTTTTCCCTTAAGATCAATAAACCGTTCTTCCAAAACTCCCTGAATTCCGTTGCAGGAGCCTAATACTTTCCCTGCCTGTCCGGAACTGCAGGCACATGTAATGACTCCTGCCAGTGTTGCATTAATCGCAGCCGTAGGCCCCCCGGACTGCGCCACAAGAATATTCTTCATTTGTTACCCTCCATCTTCTCACTATTTTCCTCTTGCCTTTTAACTCTAGGATACTGCGGATTGCTACGCACTTCGTGCTCCTTATCATAGTATCATAAAACAAGACGGGTCACAACCTGCGTTGTACCCGTCTTCATATTTATGTTGTTACTTTTTCAAACTGACTGTTATAAAGCTGTGCATAGAAGCCATTTGCAGAAAGTAATTCTTCATGGCTGCCCTGTTCGATAATATCCCCATCCTTCATAACCAGGATAATATCCGCATCACGGATTGTAGAAAGTCTGTGGGCAATGACAAAACTGGTTCTGCCCTTCATCAGATAATCCATGGCTTTTTGAATCAGAATCTCGGTTCTCGTATCCACGGAGGAGGTCGCCTCATCCAGAATCAGAATATTGTTGTCAGCCAGAATTGCTCTCGCAAGCGTAATCAGCTGCTTCTGTCCCTGGGAAATGTTGGTGGATTCCTCATTGATCACGGTCTGGAAGCCCTCCGGCTGCTGCATGATAAACTTATATGCATGTGCTGCCTTAGCAGCCTCCATTACCTCCTCGTCTGTGGCATCCAGACGGCCATACCGGATGTTTTCCATAATCGTGCCTGAGAACAGCCAGGTATCCTGGAGCACCATCCCGAACATTTCACGAAGCTCGTTCCGCTTAAAATCTTTGATATTGTGGCCATCTAACAATATGGAACCTTTATTTACATCGTAAAACCGCATCAACAGCTTCACGATGGTGGTTTTACCGGCTCCTGTGGGACCTACGATTGCAATTTTCTGCCCCTGTTTCACATGGGCGGAAAAATCCTGAATAATGATTTTCTCAGGATTATAGCCGAAAGCTACATGTTCAAAAGTAACCTCTCCTTTCAGCCCTTCAATCGAAACCGGGTGCTCCACATCCTGAATTTCCTCTTCCTCGTTCAGGAATTCAAAAACCCGCTCGGCCGCTGCTGCAGAGGACTGAAGGAGATTACTTACCTGCGCAATCTGTTGGATTGGCTGCGTAAAGTTTCGGATATACTGGAAAAATGACTGGATATCACCCACCTCAATGGAGTTCTTAATTACAAGAAAGCCACCGAGAAGTGCGACCATAACATATCCGACATTGCCGACAAATCCCATAATCGGCATCATCATTCCTGAAAAAAACTGGGATTTCCATGCCGATTCATATAACTGGTCGTTGGATTTTGTAAAAGTATCAATTACATCCTTTTCTTTGTTGAAGGCCTTCACCACATTCTGTCCGGCATAGACCTCCTCTACCTGACCATTGACATCTCCCAGATAGCTTTGCTGACGCTGGAAGAACTTTTGAGAATGCTTCATGACCTGACCGATGATAACGAAAGAAATCGGAAGAATCACCAACGCACAAAGGGTCATCCAGACATTGATGGACAGCATCATAATAAACACACCAACCAGTGTGGTTACTGAGGTAATCAGCTGTGTAATGCTCTGATTCAAACTCTGCTGTAACGTATCCACATCATTTGTTATCCTGGAAAGCACCTCTCCATAGGTTCTGCTTTCAAAGTACTTCAAAGGCATCCTGTTAATTTTTTTCGAGATATCACGGCGCAGAGAATAACTTACATCGTTGGAAATTCCCGTCATAACAAATCCCTGAATAAATGAAAACAGGGCACTGACTGCGTACAAACCTAACGTAAACAACAAAATTCTTAATATCTTATCAAAGTCAATGGAGCCCGTCTGATTGACTTTCCTAACCAGGCCATTAAACAATTCCGTCGTAGCTTTTCCCATAATCTTAGGACCTACAATCGAAAATACAGTACCTATGACAGCACAGATAAGCATAATAATAAGCCTGATTTTGTATCTGGAAATATACTTGATAATATCTTTCATAGCACCTTTAAAGTCATTGGCCTTTTCCACCGCAACCGCACCGCGGGGGCCGCCCATAGCTCTTGGCCTTTTTCGTTCACTCATGCTTCCAATTCCTCCTCTGACAACTGTGATCTCGCAATCTGCTGATAAACCTCACAGGATTCCAATAATTCCCTGTGCGTTCCCTTTCCGGCTACCTTACCATCATCCAGTACGATAATCTGATCTGCACGCAGGATGGTACTGATTCTCTGAGCGACAATCAGTGTCGTGGCATCCGCGGTATATGATTTCAGTGCCTTACGGAGTGTAGCGTCCGTCTTATAATCCAATGCCGAAAAACTGTCATCGAAGATGTAGACTTCCGGGTTCTTAACAATTGCGCGCGCTATGGACAGACGCTGCTTTTGTCCGCCTGATACATTCGTTCCTCCCTGCGCAATAGGCGCATCCATTCCTTCCTCTT
>CAMKHH010000245.1 GCA_946412445.1 uncultured Eubacterium sp. | reverse complement strand
TCAGGATACATGGTTAAAGGCGGGGACTATTGCAGAAAATATTGCTTATGGAAGACCGGATGCAGCCAGAGAGGAGATTGAAGAGGCGGCGGGGAAGGCTCATGCCCACAACTTTATCTCCCGTATGCCAAAGAAATATGACACAATCATCACGGAAGATGGGGGAAATATTTCACAGGGTCAGAAACAGCTGCTCTGCATCGCAAGAGTGATGCTGATGAAGCCCCCGATTCTGATTCTGGACGAGGCGACTTCATCCATAGATACCAGGACGGAGATCAAGGTTCAGGAGGCGTTTCAGCGCCTGATGGAAGGCAGAACCAGCTTTGTGGTGGCACATCGGCTTTCCACAATCAAAGAGGCCGATGTAATTCTTGTGATGAAGGATGGTAAGATCATTGAAACCGGAAAGCATGAGGAATTGCTGGAGTGCGGCGGATTCTATGCAAAGCTATATCGGAGCCAGTTTGCCGGAAGCTAAAGCCTCTTTTTCCCGCCTCGTGCAATCCAACTGAAAAAGAGGGTCAGTATGATTCCGATAAAAGCGCCTATGCTGTCAATACAGACGTCCTTTGGAGAGGGTCCTCTTCCTCCGACAAAGGATTGATGGTATTCATCGCCGGCTGCGAACAGGACACAGATAGTGCCGGCAGCAAGCAATAGCCCAAAGCCGTTAAGCCCGTAAACATGGAGTGGAATTGCAAGGGATATGGAAAGGATACAATATTCTGTCATATGAGCCGCCTTTCGCACATAGTAATGATATTCTTTGACTTTGGCGGATTTTTCCGTATCACTCCACTCCCGGTCCAGAACACGGTTCGTGACAGTAACAATCGCTCTTGTTGCTTTCAGGCTGAGAGCGGAGGACTGTTCACCAGTCTGGGCAGAGAAAGTGAAGATCAGATACATCATACAGAGTGCCGGAAGAAAAGAAAGTGGTTTACATAAGGTGATTAACAGGCGTTTCATATGTACTCCTTTATCGTGTCTTATAAATGTGTGATTTTTTTAGAGTAGCACTTTTCCGCATAAATGTCCAGTAAACATAACGCGGTATTGTGTTTTCACAATGGCTCTAGTATACTTAATAAAAAGTTTTGTGCTGTTCACGTAACAAAAGAATGGAGGTTATTATGAGTTATGCAGATCAGATTTTTATAAATATGTGTCAGGATATTCTGGATAATGGGGTGAGCACAGAAGGAGAAAAGGTACGGCCCAAATGGGAAGACGGAACATCTGCCTATACCATAAAAAGGTTTGGCGTGGTAAACCGTTACGACCTCTCCAAAGAGTTTCCGGCAGTCACCCTGAGACGTACGGCATTAAAAAGTGCTATGGATGAGATCTTGTGGATATGGCAGAAAAAATCTAATAATATTCGGGATCTCAATTCTCATATATGGGATGAATGGGCGGATGAGAACGGTTCGATTGGC
The DNA here is from genome assembly GCA_946412445.1 of uncultured Eubacterium sp. Taxonomy (GTDB): domain Bacteria; phylum Bacillota; class Clostridia; order Lachnospirales; family Lachnospiraceae; genus Novisyntrophococcus. The sequence goes on along the minus strand of CAMKHH010000245.1, from coordinate 2,127 downwards.
AAGGCCTATGGATATCAGTTAGGTGTGAAGCATCTGTATAAAGAGGGGATGATGGATCAGGTAGACAGGGTTCTTTTTGACTTAAAGAACAATCCGTACAGCCGCAGGATTATGACAAATATATATGTGCATCAGGATCTCCATGAGATGGCCCTGTATCCATGCGCATATTCCATGACTTTTAATGTAACCAAGGAAAAGGACAGCGACAAGCTTACGTTGAATGCGGTTCTGAACCAGAGGTCAAATGACGTACTGGCTGCCAATAACTGGAATGTGTGTCAGTACTCCCTGCTTCTGATGATGATTGCACAGGTCAGCGATATGAAGGCGGGAGAGCTGCTTCACGTGATTGCAGATGCCCATATCTATGACAGGCATACTCCGATTATACGGGAGATGATTGCGAGACCCGTCTATGATGCTCCAACTGTGAAGCTGAATCCGGATGTGAAGGATTTTTATGCGTTTACCACGGACGATCTGATTGTGGAAAATTATACAACAGGGCCGCAGATTAAAAATATCCCGATAGCAATCTAACGTAAAACAAAAGGAGGGCAGCAGATGAAGGCTATTGTTGCAGCAGATAAGAATTGGGGAATCGGATATGAGAACAAGCTTCTCACCAGCATTCCGTCAGATATGAAATTTTTCAGAGAAACGACTATAGGACACGCTGTGGTAATGGGGAGGAAAACACTGGAAAGCCTTCCGAATGGGCTTCCATTAGCGGGAAGGACGAATATCGTCCTGACCAGAGATACCAATTATAAGGTAAAGGGAGCAGTTATCGTACATTCCAAAGGTGAACTTCTGGAGGAACTGAAAAAATATGATGACAAGAACATCTATTGTATAGGAGGCGGAAGTGTTTTTGAATTGCTGCTGCCTTTTTGTAATACAGTCCTTGTCACGAAAATAGATGTTGCTTATCAGGCGGATACGTATTTTCCCAATCTGGATAAGCTTCCTGAATGGGAGATGACAGAAGAAGGTGAGGAGCAGACGTGCTTCGATATTGAATTCAGATTTACAAAATATGAGAGGAAAGAAGTATAAATTGAAGGCTCAGACACAGGAAAAAGAGAAAACAAGCCTCTTACAGCAGGTTGTCCGGTTTGGATTCGTAGGCGGTACGGCATTTTTGATCGACTACGGAATCATGATTCTGCTGACAGAGGTATTTGGTATCAACTATCTGGTTTCCAGCGGGATTTCATTTTCCATCTCTGTAATCTATAATTATATCATGAGCATTCATTGGGTGTTTAATGTAGATAAAGAGAAAAGCGGCACTGCAAACTTTATGATATTTCTGATTTTAAGCATCATTGGACTGGGACTGAATCAGTTGATCATGTGGCTGATGGTGGACAAGGCAGATGTATTTTATATGATCAGCAAGATCGTGGCAACAGCAGTGGTTATGGTATATAATTTCATTACAAGAAAGATTTTTTTGGAAAAATAGCTGTTACTATTCAGCCATAAGTTCGATTTTGCTGTCAGATACTATGCTATTTCTTGCGTATGGCTGAATGGTAACAAAACTTCAGATATTGGAGTCAAAAGACGTCATTTAATTGGACGCAGCCAGTAACCGGTTCTTCCGCTGCGGGGAGCTTCTTTTATGCGGGCGGGTTTAAAATAGTTGAAACCATGCATAGAGGCCATAAATTGCTCGTTGGAATTATAGACACCGGGGACTCCCAGGGCATATTCACATGATTTGGAGCTGTTCATACGCCCGAGCAGCAGGTGATTATAGTTCTGATATCCATGATGGATAAACTGATTACAGCCCAAAGGGAATCCGTATTTACGCAATTCCGGGAAGTCTTTGATGGAGATATGGACGCAGTCCTCTATTTCATCATCGTAAAAAGGAGAACACGGAGGGTAATTCTTCTTTATTTCTGCCCACTCATTTGATACGGTTTTATCCATAACGGGAGAGTCTGCGGCCTGGACAGCTCCGCCTCGGTCAGGATAATCTTCAGAAGCAATGTCGGGAGTAGTTTCTGTCTGTGGAAGAGAAGCTTTCCAAGCGGTCTCTATCTGAGAAGAAGCAACTTCCCGGGCGCTTTCCATCTGTGGAGAAGCAACGTCAGGATTAGTCTCTGC
>CAMKHH010000244.1 GCA_946412445.1 uncultured Eubacterium sp. | reverse complement strand
ATGCCATTATACAGACGTCTTCCTAAGAGAGGTTTTAAAAACAGAAACACCAAGGAAATCGTCGGAATTAATGTAAGTGCCTTAGACCGATTTGAAGATGGGGCAGAAGTGACTGTAGCTGCCTTAGTTGAAAGTGGAATTGTAACTAACCCCAAAGATGGTGTTAAAATATTAGGCAATGGTGAAATTTCAAAAAAACTAACAGTGAAAGTGAACGCCTTCAGTGAAAGCGCAAAAGCTAAAATTGAGGCGGCAGGTGGAGCAGCCGAGGTGATCTAATGTTCAGGACATTAAGAGATGCATTTAAAATCCAGGAAATACGTCGGAAGATTTTGTATGTGCTTATGATGCTGGTAGTGATCCGCTTTGGATCTCAGCTGCCGGTACCGGGTGTTAATACTGCATTCTTTGCAAACTTTTTTGCGAATAATACGAACGACGCATTTAGTTTTCTAAATGCGTTTACCGGTGGCGGATTTGATAATTTTTCAATTTTTGCCCTTAGTATTACACCATATATTACGTCCTCAATTATTATTCAGCTACTTACAATTGCAATTCCGCAGTTGGAGGAGATGCAAAGAGATGGTGAGGATGGAAGAAAGAAGATTACTGCAATTACACGTTATGTTACTGTTGGTTTGGCATTGTTCGAATCAATTGCAATGGCCATCGGATTTGGTAACAAGGGTTTGATAACCGAAATGACAGTTGTCAATGTCATAATTGTTGTTGCATCTTTAACGGCAGGTTCAGCCTTTTTAATGTGGGTTGGTGAGCAGATTAACGATAAAGGTGTGGGAAATGGTATTTCCACAGTTTTGTTAATCAACATTCTCTCCAGAATCCCTACAGATTTTATTAAGTTATTTCAGCAATTTATTAAGGGTCAGACAATTCTGATGGGATCCCTTCGTGCTGTACTCATTATTTTAATTGTACTGGCAGTAACTGTCTTTGTATTAATTATAAATGGTGCGGAACGCAGAATTCCTGTTCAGTATTCCAAGAAGATGCAAGGGAGAAAGATGGTCGGAGGACAGTCCTCAAACATCCCCTTAAAGGTGAATACGGCAGGAGTTATTCCGATTATTTTCACATCGTCAATTATGTCTTTCCCGGGAATTATAGCTTCTTTTACAGGGAAAACCAATGTGGGAGGCTGGGGCGGTAAAGTGCTCGGTGTACTGAACTCCGCTAACTGGTTTAACAGAGATAATATGTTTGATACACTCGGAGTAATTCTGTATGTTGTACTGGTTGTTTTCTTTGCTTATTTCTACACTTCTATTACCTTCAATCCCTTGGAGGTAGCGGATAATATGAAAAAGCAGGGTGGATTTATACCAGGGATTCGTCCGGGTAAACCGACTGTAGAATATCTGAATTCCATTTTGAATTACATTATTTTTATAGGTGCTGCAGGTCTTACGATTGTGGCTGTCATACCATTTTTCTTTAACGGCATGTTCAGTGCGCAGGTGTCCTTTGGCGGCACATCCCTTATCATTGTTGTATCTGTTATTCTGGAGACCTTAAAGCAGGTTGAATCCATGATGTTAGTACGTAATTATAAAGGCTTCCTGAACGACTAAGAACGTTGACATGGGCTGTGGCGTGGTTTTCCGTCACAGCTTTTATGCTTAACAGAAAAGCTCTTTAGTTTCAATAATAAAAGTATTGCGTATATGCATGTCTGGTGATTATAATAACATCAAAGGGAATAAACTATTTAAGGTTGAAGGAGAGGAAGCTTATGAGAATTATTATGTTAGGTGCACCAGGTGCGGGTAAGGGTACTCAGGCTAAGAAAATAGCGGAGAAATATGGGATACCACATATATCTACCGGGGATATTTTTCGTGCAAACATTAAGAATGGGACAGAATTGGGGAGAAAAGCAAAGGAATTTATGGATCAGGGGCTCTTGGTACCCGATGAACTGACGTGTGATCTGGTTGTTGACCGGATCTCGCAGCCCGATACATCGAAAGGTTATATATTGGATGGTTTTCCAAGAACTATTCCCCAGGCAGAGGCACTTACCAATGCTTTGCACAGGTCTGGTGAAAAGATTGATTATGCCATAGATGTGGAAGTGCCGGATGAGAATATTATTAAACGTATGTCCGGGCGCCGCGCATGCCTGGCCTGTGGAAATACGTATCATGTTGAGAATAATGCGCCAAAAGTAGAAGGCATCTGTGACGCATGCGGAGAAAAACTGACGCTGCGTGAAGATGATAAACCGGAAACCGTTAAGAAACGTCTGAGTGTCTACCATGCCCAGACGCAGCCGTTGATAGACTATTATCGTGCGGCTGGTGCATTGGTTGAAGTTGATGGAACCTTGGACATCGAAGTTTTGTTCAATGACATCACGAAGATTTTAGGAGCTTAAGAATATGTCTGTATCAATTAAAACTGCCAGAGAAATTGAACTTATGCGTCATGCCGGAATGTTGCTTGAAAGAGTTCATGATGAACTTGAAAAAGCGATTAAGCCCGGTATTTCAACTTGGGATATCGATCATCTTGGAGAAGAAATAATCAGAAGTTTTGGATGCATCCCAAACTTTCTGAATTATAATGGATACCCTGCATCTATCTGTGTTTCAGTTAATGATGAGGTTGTTCATGGAATACCACATAAGAACCACATTCTGGAGGAGGGTGACATCGTAAGTCTGGATGCCGGCCTTATATATAAAGGATATCATTCAGATGCAGCACGTACACATGCCGTGGGCGAGGTCAGTGACGAGGCTTCACAGCTGATGCGTGTAACCAGACAAAGTTTTTTTGAAGGAATTAAATTTGCGAAAGCTGGTAATCATTTACATGAGATATCTTCGGCAATTGGGAATTATGCGGAAAGCTTTGGCTACGGAGTGGTTCGTGAACTGGTAGGACATGGAATAGGAACACATCTGCACGAGGATCCTCAGATTCCAAATTTTGCCTGCAAAAGCAGAGGAATTCGGCTCCAGCCCGGGATGACATTGGCCATAGAGCCTATGATTAATATAGGACGGCCGGAGGTTGTATGGCTGGATGATGACTGGACGGTAGTAACTGAAGATGGAACGCTTTCCGCTCATTATGAGAATACGGTTCTGATTACAGAAGGAGAACCGGAAATTCTTACCCTATCCCATTAAGAGGCAGCGGGATGAAGGAACTTAAAGTCGGTATGTTCGCCAGAAGTCTGGCTGGGCATGATAAGGGAAAATTGTATATCGTAACTGCGGTGGATGGGAATATGGTATATCTGGCTGACGGAAAAACCCGTCTTGTCAAAAATCCTAAGAAAAAGAAAAGAAGGCATATACAGCCTGAATTCACAATGGCCGAAGTCATCGGTGAGAAGCTCGCTTACAGCAGGCCACTCCTAGATGAAGAAATCAGAAAAGCAATTAAGACCAAGGAGGTTTAAGGAATGTCGAAGGCAGATGTAATTGAAGTAGAAGGAAGGGTGCTGGAGAAGCTGCCGAATGCCATGTTCAGAGTTGAACTTGAGAACAAGCATGTGGTGCTGGCCCATATCAGCGGCAAGCTGCGCCAGAACTTTATCCGTATCCTGCCC
>CAMKHH010000243.1 GCA_946412445.1 uncultured Eubacterium sp. | reverse complement strand
CAACAGGAGCATGATGAGTTTGCGGATATTCTGAAGAGCCAGGGAAGTAAAGTCGTATATCTGGAAGATTTGGCAGCAGAAGTACTAAGAACAAGTCCCGGGATCAGAGAAGACTTTATTCGTCAGATTATTGAGGAGGGCGGAAGTCTGGCGTTGAAATTTAAGAGCCAGCTATCTGAACTTTTGCATGATATTGCGGATGAAAAAGAGCTGGTACTGAAAACCATGGCAGGAATCAGTATGCATGAGCTGAAGGAGACAGGGCATAGCCCATTGGCAAATCTGGTAAAACACAGCGGCCGCTTTGTGATGGATCCCATACCGAATCTGTATTTTACAAGGGATCCATTTGCCAGTATCGGTGATGGTGTCAGTCTGAATCATATGTACTCTAAGACGAGAAGAAGGGAACGGTATATGGGGATCTGATTCTTCGGCATCACCCTGATTTTTCTGAAGATATGCCTTTTTATTACAGGAGGGAAAATCCCTTTTGTATCGAGGGAGGGGATATTCTGAACCTGAGCCACAGGGTTCTGGCAATAGGAATCTCTCAGAGAACCACACCGGAGGCCATTGAACTGTTGGCACAGAATATTTTTGAAGACAGGGATTCAGAAATTGATAAAATTCTGGCTCTGGATATTCCAAGTATCCGGGCATACATGCATCTGGATACGGTACTGACCCAGATTGATTACGATAAGTTTACGATTCATCCCGGAATCCTGGACAGCCTGAAAGTGTATGAAATCTGCCGGGGAACCCGGAAGGATTCTCTGGCTGTAGTTGAACTGGGGGGAACACTACCGGAGATTTTATGCGATTGTATGGGACTTGATAAGGTAACACTGATTCGCTGTGGCGGAAAGGATTGGATGGCCTCTGAGAGAGAACAGTGGAATGACGGTTCCAATACGTTGTGCATCAATCCGGGAAAGGTGATTGTGTATGACAGGAACTATATTACGAATGGGATTTTGCGGGATAACGGTATTGAAGTGCTGGAGATGCCAAGCTCCGAGCTGTCAAGGGGAAGAGGCGGTCCTAGATGCATGAGCATGCCGCTGATACGAGAGGATTTGTAAAGTGAAAGGAGTGTAAGTAATCATGTCATTTAAAATACCAGAATATCATCATCCGGATTTTAACCGGCCCCAGTTTAAGGATGCGCCTGAGGTGCGGTATGAGGAGGCAGAAAAGGATGGAGTGGCACCGGAATATTTCCACAGCACCTCCATGTATCCGGAGTATTTCAAAATCGGAGAAAAATGGGTGTTGGCTGAAGAAAGCCGTATGGATTCCAGTGTGGTGATCTGTGACGACGGGCACCTTGCCGTAGTGGAGAACCGTAACCTGAAAAAAGGAGATAAGGTCATCCTGGGCCGTACCGAAAACTGTGAAGAAGGCATCTATATGCATTGCAGAGGCTTTGAAGAAGAAGGGAACCGGTTAGAGGACAAGTTTGTGTTCCGTCAGGGAAGAAGCCGTGAAACCTCTTATGCAAGAGATTACGACAATTTGTTTGAACTGCTCAGATATGAGAAAGAGCATGGAAATATTGTATGGGTTATGGGACCTGCATTTGCTTTTGACCATGATGCCAGAGAGGCAATGTCGGGCATGATCAAAGAAGGCTATGCACACGGGCTGATGGCCGGCAATGCACTGGCTACTCACGATTTGGAAGGGGCGCTGCTGCACACGGCTCTGGGACAGGATATTTACACCCAGGCATCACATCCAAACGGACACTATAACCATCTGGATGTGATTAACAAAGTGAGAAAGAGCGGCTCTGTTCCGCAGTTTATCAAAGACTATAGCATTGATGATGGAATTATCTATAATTGTGTAAAACACGATATCCCCATCGTGCTCACAGGATCAATCCGTGATGACGGCCCCATACCCGAGGTTATCGGGGATGCTTATCTGGGGCAGGGTGCTATGCGTAATCTGATTAAAGATGCCACCTGTGTAATCTGTCTGGCCACTATGCTGCATACGATCGCCACCGGAAATATGACCCCGTCTTTCAGGGTGCTGCCTGACGGAACGATCCGTCCCGTGTATCTGTACACTGTGGATGCCGATGAATTCGTAGTGAATAAGCTTTTAGACCGGGGAAGCTTGTCCGCCACAACCATTGTAACAAATGTTCAGGACTTTATCACTATTGTTGCAAAAGGGTTAGGGGTGATGGAGTAAATCATGTCTGTAAGGAATCTTCCTGCAGCTCAACATGCTGTCTGAAGGCTCCGGGTGTCAGAGTACGGAACCGCAGAAAATTACGGGTCAGGGTTTTGGAATTGTTGTAACCGACATCTATGGCGATTTCTGTTATACTCTTTCCAGTATTTTTTAACAGCTCGGAGGCACGGTTTACCCGAATGAAGCTTAAAAAGTCAGAGAAGTTCTTCTCTACCAGATGCAGAAGAAGAGTGTTTAATTCCCGGATCGTGATATGGAATCTGCCGGCCGTTTCTTTCGGCGTCAGCTTCCGGTCATAGTTCCGGTAAATATAAGATACAATCCCATATGCATCTTCTGTCATTTCTATATTACACAGCTCCCGTATATTCTGATAGGTTTTCCTGAAATCATTGGCTTTCATGCCTGTTCGGGCGGCGAATACCTTACAGAAGTGGGAGCTGTCTGCAAATCCCAGAATTTCAGCAAGCTCTTCCATTGTAAAATTTGTATGAAGAAGGAAATCCATCGTTTTGCCAACACGCATCTCATGCAGGAGATTAAAAAAGGACAGCCCTGTGGTCTGGGTGATATAGAGGCTGACGGAGGATTCACTCAAATAAAAGAGGCGGGATAGTTCTGCCAAGGTCAGTTTCTGGCTGAGATGGTTGTACATATAATGCAGAATATCACTTTTCTGTATAGCGGGCCGGATGGAACAGAACTTATGGTTTTGAACTCCTATACGCTGGAAACGGATAATCAGCTCCACCAGTTTGCTCTTTAAAAACAGGGAATGATACAGGGGCTCCGTGGCTGATGACATCATCGGCTTTACTTCGGTTTCCTGACGAAGCTGTTCAAAGATTTCCCGAATTACGGGATAATCTTCCTGCCCGCAGTATACTACCGGGCAGCTGCTCATAGATTCAATCGGGGTTACGGATTCGGCATCTGTATTGCAGGAGGCTTTCATCAAGGTGTTTACCGTATCGAAATAGTATACCAGAAGGAAGTACTGAAGAGGAGAATCCACCTGAATGATATCGGATATCTGCCATGGAAGTATGGACACTATGGTGCCGGGATACAGATTATACTCCCTGTCCTGAAGCTTCAGGACACCTGTTCCTTTAATAATCAGCCAGAACCGGGACATCCGATGAATTAAAGGTGTAGTGGGTTTATCAATGATTTCTGTATCAAGACTGCAAATCTTCCGGTAATCCTGTCCGGAACGATAGATATCCTGGATGCAAACTGTCTTTACCATGGTGAACCTCCTTACTTACTTCAATTTATTTATGATGCTACTATACTATTTAAGAGATAGCAGTACAAGGCTCGACAGAGATAATCCTGCATATTTATTAAAAAATGAACAAAAGTACGAAG
>CAMKHH010000242.1 GCA_946412445.1 uncultured Eubacterium sp. | reverse complement strand
CTGTTTTCCGATATCCCGTGTCCACCACACAGTTTTTTATCGGAAGGCGTTCTGCCGGAAGTTCATCCACCATTGAAATATCCAGATCTCCGTATAGCATGATTGCCAGCGTCCGGGGTATGGGTGTTGCACTCATGACCAGTACATGGGGAGAAAGCCCTTTTTCCACGAGGACTTCCCTCTGCTTCACTCCAAACCGGTGCTGCTCGTCCGTAATAACCAAGGCCAGATTTTGAAACGCCACCTTCTCCTGAATCAGCGCATGCGTTCCTATAATCATTCTGGATGTCCCCGATGCAATCAGATTGTAAATCTCACGCTTTTCTTTGGCTGTCCCTGAACCGGTCAAAAGCACCGGCTCATATTCTGTAAGAGCATTTCGTTCCAGCAAATCCTTCATCGCTTCATAATGTTGTCTGGCCAAAACCTCAGTAGGAACCATAAGCGCACTCTGGCATCCATTCTCAGCCGTCATAATCATAGCTAAAAAAGCCAGAATTGTCTTTCCGCTCCCTACATCCCCCTGAACCAGCCTCGACATCCTGATATGTCCCTTTAAATCGGATTCAATTTCATTCCACACACGCGTCTGGGCCTTTGTTAAAGCATAAGGAAGTGTTTCTATCACTTCCTCCGTCTTCCAGACTGCTTTCATCCTCCATTCAGTAAGACGGCTCTCTTTTGACTCCTTCATTCTGGCAATGACCAGAAGGAAGAAAAAGAACTCATCAAAGACCAGTCTTCTTCTGGCTGCAACCAGACTTTCCCTGTTTTCCGGAAAATGGATCTGGTCGATGGCATAATTTATCTCCGGCAGATTACAGCTTCTTCTGATATCGTCCGGAAGGTATTCCTGCTCCAGTATCTTATCATCCAGTAGTTGACGAACAGCCTTTGTAACCACTTTGTTTGTAAGCCCTGCTGTCAGAGCATATACCGGCATAAGTTGTCCTCTGACGCCATCATAGGCAGTATCAGAGAAGATTTCCGGCTGTTCCATCACAACTCTTCCTTTTTTTTCCTGCACCAGTCCGCGAAACACATAAGCTTCACCCTTTTTCAGAGTATTGCGGAGAAAGGGCATGTTAAACCAGATCAGCTGGAGTCTGCTGCTGCCGTCAATGAGTACAACTGTAATCGTTACCTTATTCCTATAGCCCCTGCTCTCCGGCACCTTTGTCAGCGTTGCCCGCACCGCCTGCTTTTGTTTCATCTTCAAATCCTTGAGTGAAACCGGATTTCCATAGGAATCGTAATCCCGCGGATAATAATGCAAAAGTTGCTGCAGACTGGCCACACCAACTTTTGCGAATAACTTCTCAGTTTTTTCCCCGATTCCTTTCAGACTGCGAATAGAATCTTCTGTCTTCATATAAATACTCAGCCTTTCAGATTCAGCTCTATCCTTATTCTACGGATATGATACAATAGTAAATCGGCTGACCGCCCGCATTTACTTCCACATCACAATCCGGCCAGGTATCGGCCACCCACTGTGCAACAATATCCGCATCTTCTCCGGAAAAATCCTCCCCATAATAAATGCTGATTAATTCTGCATCCTCTTTCATCATCTGGCTGATACAATCTTTGGTGACTGCTATCACATCATTGCCTACGGAGAGAAGACCATGATCGCCAAGTCCCATAATATCCCCTTGATGAATCTCCTTATCATCGATATGCGTATCACGCACTGCATAGGTAATCTGTCCGGTTTTTACAGATTGAACAGCGGATTCCATCTCTTTTCTATTCTCATCAACAGACTTGTCCGCAGCATAGTTGATGATCGCTGTAATCCCCTGTGGCACCGTCTTTGTGGGAATTACAATAATATTCTTATCCTTGCAGAGTTCCTTCGCCTGATTGGCAGCCAGTATAATATTCTTATTATTGGGATATATAAAAATATTCCCGGCATTCACGTGTTCTATTGCACTGAGCATGTCCTCTGTGCTTGGATTCATCGTCTGTCCGCCTTCAATCAGGTAATCCACACCGAGTCCGCGGAAGATTTCTCCAAAGCCCTCGCCGATTGAAACTGCAATAAAACCAACCTCCCTGGCCGGCTCTTTCGCAGCAGCCTCCGCCTTCTGTATCTGAGCCAGCTTTTCAGCGTTTTTAAAGAGACGCTCCTGATGCTCTTCGCGCATGTTGTCAATCTTCATTCTGGACAAAGAGCCGTAGGTCAGGGCTTTTGTAATTGCCACACCAGGTTCATTGGTATGTACATGAACCTTTACGAGCTCATCATCTGCAACCATTACAATAGAATCACCTATGGAGTTCAAAAACTCTTTAAAAGACCGCTCCTCCTTTTCAGGCATCGGGGCACTTAAAACAATAATAAACTCAGTGCAGTAACCGAACTTGATTTCTTTTTCTATCTCTTTGGAAACCTTTATGATCCCGCTGCCCTTCGGAGCTTCAAATGTCAAATCAATCTCTTTGCCCATGTATAAATCATAAGCGCCGCGCAGTACTGCAACAAGACCCTGGCCGCCCGAGTCCACAACTCCGGCTTCTTTTAACACCGGAAGCATCTCCGGTGTCTGGGAAAGTACGTATTCCGCATGGGAAATCACATCTTCCAGAAACGCCTGAAGATTTTCGGTTCCATCGGACTCATCTGCAAGCTCACGCGCTTTTTCAGCCGCACCTTTTGCCACTGTAAGAATCGTACCTTCTTTTGGCTTGATTACAGCTTTATATGCTGTATCGACAGCCTTTTCCAGAGCAGATGCCAGCGTAAAAATATCCACCTCTTCATGATCCCTGACACCTTTTGTGAACCCACGAAGAAGCTGTGACAGTATGACTCCCGAATTCCCTCTTGCACCGCGCAGAGAGCCAGACGAAATTGCCTTAGCCAAATCGTACATATTCATATTTTCAAGGCTGTTCACTTCTTTGACTGCAGACATAATTGTCATCGTCATATTGGTACCTGTATCACCATCCGGTACAGGAAATACGTTTAGTTCATTGATCCACTCTTTTTTTACCTCAAGATTTTTCGCCCCTGCCAAAAACATCTTTGCGAGTAGCTCAGCATTAATCTTATTTGTAGACACTACAAGTTTCCTCCTTAAATCAGTCAATGACGCGGACGCCTTCTACCAGAATGCGAATATGCTCTATCTCCATGCCGGTGAATTCTTCGACTTTATATCTTACATTACTTATCAGATTATCCGTTACAGCTGATATGCTGACTCCATATGCAACAATCACATGAAATTCCAGAGAAATTCTGTTGTCTTCTATGGAAACGTTAATTCCGTGTTTTAAACTGTCTTTTTTTAAAAGCTTAACCAATCCATCTTTCATGTTTACAGCCGCCATACCAACAATGCCAAAACACTCAACTGCGACACTTCCCGCATAAGTGGCTATGACATCCGGATTAATTACAACTTCTCCAAATCCTGTATTCATACGACCTTTCATGTCTTATGATACCTCCAATTCCTAATAGATTTGTTATAAGTATAACCGATTTTATCTGAAAATGAAATAACGAATTCAAAAAACCTGTTAAAATCTATTTTAATACTTGCAAAAAAATACAAATTCTGTTAGAATAACT
>CAMKHH010000241.1 GCA_946412445.1 uncultured Eubacterium sp. | reverse complement strand
ATGCGCATTTACATTCCCCATTCCAAGAACCGTTCTGACCGATATGCCATTCTTTCACAGAAGGCACTTGATCTCCTTACCGAATACTGGTATTCCTATGGCAGACCCACTGGCTGGCTCTTTCCAAAGCAGTTCGACCCTGAACGCCCGATTGATACCTTTTATCTTTCCCGGCATATCCATGCTCATGAAGACCGCCTTGGCTGGGAACACCGTATTACCTGTCATTCATTTCGCCATGCTTTTGGTACTCATCTTTACGAAAACGGAACCGATCTTCTGAACATTAAAGAACTTCTTGGTCATAAATCTTTACTTTCAACCACCATTTATGTCCATTTGGCTTCCAACGGCGTTGGTTCGGTAACAAGCCCTTTCGACCAGATGGGAGGGAGCTTCCATGAGTAATTACAAAATCAAGCAGATATGGGAATCCTCTTATGAGGATTATTGTGCTTCACACCATTACCAGTCGGAAGTCCAGGCACAGGCTTCCCATGCCATTTTAAACTGTAAATCCGGAAAACTTGGGTGTAACATCAGTCAGTGTTCGGACTGCGGACATATGGAAATCCACCATAACTCCTGCCGGAACCGTAACTGCCCCAATTGTCAGGCCGTGCTTAAGGAAATCTGGGTCGATAAACGCAGGGCAGAAGTCATTGATTCTCCCTACTTCCACGTAGTTTTTACCCTTCCTCATGAACTAAATCCTCTTATTTATTGCAATCAGGAACTTCTGTATGGCCTTTTGCACAGATGCTCCGCCGAAACACTTCTGGAATTATCCAAGGATAAGAAGTATCTCGGCGCAACACCCGGTATCATTCAGGTTCTTCACACTTGGAACCAAGAACTGGATTATCATGTGCATATGCACTGTATTGTTTCCGGTGGCGGACTGACCGTAGACCAGAAGCTTAGAAAATCCAAGAACAAGTTTTTTATTTCGGTAAAGGTATTGCGTGATAAATTCAAAGGAAAATATCTCGCACTTCTAGAAACATACCATAGGAGCGGGAAACTTTCTTTTTCTTCTTCCTGTGAGAAACTTCAGAATTCTTACCACTGGAAGGAATGGAAGAATCATCTTTATGAAAAAGACTGGTGTCCCTATATTAAGGAGACCTTTAACGGTTTTGGCAATGCGATTGAATACCTGGGAAAATACACACATAAGATTGCCATATCAAACAGCAGAATCCTATCCGCCACACCGACAGAAACAACCTTTTCTGCAAGGGGGAAAAGGCCAGATGAACCCAATCGTGAAATCATTCTGCAAAACACGGAATTCATTCGCCGCTTTTTGATGCATGTGCTGCCATCTGGATTTCAGAAAATCCGCTATTATGGGTTTCTGAATAATCGAATGAAAACCCAAAATCTGAAAATCATCTTTAAGCTCCAGGGATGTCAGAGATTTAAGCGACGATATATTGGGTTATCCATGACCGAATTATTAAAAGCTGTCTGGAACTTTGATATTTGCCTCTGCCCGGAATGTGGATGCAGATCCATGAAACAGCTTGGAAGGAATTATGCCGCTTCTTGGTAAATCTTTGCTTTTATCATATTTTTTTCAAAAGACCTCCTGGTGGAAGGTCTGCGAAGCATGCCCAAAAATATTTTTTGAGCTAAACATATCTGTGCTTCTTTGGTTTTTACACCCATTTTCCTAGATTGGAGGTTCTGAAAAAAGATACTATCCCCATATACCTCATCGGCTAAGTTACCGCGAACTTGGTACAATCGTGAAGAATCATATTTAGAGCAATTAGAGTTTAATCTCTGACTGCTCTTTTTGATTGCTCAAAATATGATACTTCACTAAAAGATTTTAACATAAAAGAGGACCTTTCGTTCATTTTGAACGAAAAGTCCTCTTTTTCCGTAGAGGCTGTTATTTCACAGCCCCATTCAGGAAAATCTTATTGCAATCAGGGTAGTAAAAGCATATGTAAGAGGAGAATATGAAATTTCAAAATTTGAAGAAGGAAATAAAAATCTGAAGACGCAGTCAGAACAGGCATTTCGTCTTGCAGCCCTCAATATGCCAGCCATGCAGTTTGTCATGTACGGGACAATCCTCAGTATTCTGTGGTTCGGGGGAGGACTGGTCCAGATCGGGAATATGCAGGTGGGAGAACTTACAGGCTTTCTCAGCTATGTACTTCAGATTTTGAACTCCCTTATGATGATATCCAATGTATTTCTCATGATGACAAGATCTGTGGCATCTGGAACACGTATCATGGAGGTCATAGATGAAAAGATTGAGATCACAGACGAAAAAGCCAGGGATATTCAGGTGCAACAAGGGGATGTAGCCTTTGAGCATGTGTGGTTTAAATATAAAAAAGAGGCTGAAGAATACGTGCTTTCAGACCTGTCTCTGCATATTAAGGCAGGGCAGACAGTGGGGATCGTAGGGCAGACGGGAGCGGCCAAGACTACGATGATCCAGCTTATTCCCCGGCTTTACCAGGCGGAAAAAGGGTGTGTGAGAGTAGACGGAAGAAGGGTAGAGGAATACCCTATGGAACGATTGAGAGATGCCATAGCAATTGTATTACAGAATAACACATTGTTTTCAGGAAGTCTGCTGTCAAATCTCAGATGGGGAAAGGAAGATGCCTCTATGGAAGAGGTGGAGAGAGTATGTCATATTGCCTGTGTAGATGAATTTCTTGACAGGCTTCCTCAGAGATATGATACGGAAATGGGCCAGGGAGGCGTGAATGTATCAGGTGGACAGAAACAGCGTATCTGCATTGCCAGGGCTTTGCTGAAAAACCCCAGGATTCTTATTCTGGACGATTCTACCAGTGCAGTGGATACTGCTACAGAGGGAAAAATCCGGCACCGCATGGCAGAAGCGCTCCCACATATGACGAAAATTATAATTGCCCAGAGGATTTCTTCTGTATGCCATGCGGATCAGATTTTTGTTCTGCATGAAGGAAAAATAAACGGGGTGGGAACTCATGAGGAATTGTTGAAAAGCAATCAGATCTATCGGCAGATTTATGAATCCCAGAAGGAAGGAGCGGAGTTGTAATGGCAAAATATGTAGGATATAAACGACCGAAAAATACAAAAAAGACGCTGAAATATCTTTTCCGATATCTTGGTCTCCATAAGTGGATGTTTCTTCTGGTAGCTCTGCTGGTTTTTATCAGTACCGGTGCAAATATTACAGGAACGTACCTGCTGAAACCGGTAATCAATCATTTTATCCTGCCCGGAGACAAATCCGGACTTCTGAAAGCAGTGGGAGCTATGGGAGTCATGTATCTATGCGGAGCATTGGCTACACTAAGTTACAATCAGCTTATGATCAAGTCGTCTCAGAAAGTGATCAGGGAAATCCGGACAGATTTGTTTACTCATATTCAGAAGCTGCCTTTGCGGTATTTTGATGCACATACACATGGAGAGCTTATGAGTCGTTTTACCAATGACGTAGATACGGTTCAGGAGGCTATGAACAATAGTTTTGCCATGATCATTCAGAGTTTTATGATGCTGTTCGGCACCGTTTTTATGATGATGGTGCTCAGTATCCGTTTGTCGATAATCGTGATCGGTTTTTTGCTTCTCATG
>CAMKHH010000240.1 GCA_946412445.1 uncultured Eubacterium sp. | reverse complement strand
GTATTCTTTTAATTCGATATTCGTTTTTGCAAAAGGAATTGCCTTTGCCAGTTTTAATTTCTGTTCCTGCTCTGCTTTCGGCAACTTTTGGAAATGGATGTTAAATGTCCCGTCAACATATCCCTCCCGGTCAAAATACGCTCCTGCGATTCTATGAAAACAGTTCCTGCTCATTGTCATACGCCGGGTCAGTTCCAGCATATCTTCTCTGTTAATTCCTTCCATCTCTATGTTTCACTCCATTTATTTCCTTTATCGTAGTAATTTATGCAACTATTTTTCATTCCCACCTGGGAATAATCGCATAACTTGTACTGCAATATATGAGGTCGACAGATATGAAAGCCCTTGAAAATACAAGATTTTCAAGGGCTTTCATACTCATTTATGGTTTTGACAAATCTGGAATTAGTTTCCCATCTGTTTTGCAACTTCAGCCGCAAAATCTTCATCCTTCTTTTCAATGCCTTCGCCAGTTTCGTAACGGACAAAGCTCTTAATAGAAATCTTGGCGCCATTTGCCTTTGCAACTTCTTCGATATACTTGCCTACAGACTGCTTTCCATCTTCAGCTTTTACATAAATCTGATCCATCAGACAAATTTCTTTCAGTTCTTTCTTAATACGTCCCATAACCATACCGCTGATAATCTTATCATTGGCATCTGGTTTCTCGTTCTTTGCCTGAACAGTCAGGATTTCTTTCTCACGTTCGATGTAATCCTGATCTACTTCACTTTCATTTGTATAAAGAGGTTTCAGTGCTGCAGCCTGCATAGCTACATTCTTAGCCATCTCTTTAATCTCATCATTAATAACATCTGTTTCAACATCAACAAGAACACCAATTTTACCACCCATATGTGTGTAGGAGGCAACAAATCCATTCTCCTCAGAAATCTGAGCAAAACGGCGAATATTCATGTTCTCACCAATCGTGGCAATCTTATGCGCCAATTCTTCTGCAACAGTTTCACTTGTATCGTATTTCCAAGGCTCTGCAAGAAAAGCCTCTATGTCCGCAGCTTTTGTATCCATGGCCTGCTCGGCAACCTGCGCAACATACTCCTGGAATTTCTCATTCTTAGCTACGAAATCTGTCTCCGCATTTACTTCTACAGCGACTGCCTTCTTTCCATCTTCGGAAACTGTCACTTTTACAATTCCCTCAGCCGCAATTCTTCCAGCCTTCTTCTGAGCTGTAGCAAGACCCTTTTCTCTCAAAAATTCAACTGCTTTATCCATATCGCCTTCTGTAGCTGTAAGTGCTTTCTTACAGTCCATCATGCCGGCACCGGTTATTTCTCTTAACTCTTTAACCATTCCTGCTGTAACAGCCATTTTCAAATATCCCTCCGTATACTGTATGATATAAGGGTCAAAAAATATTTTGACCCTATGATATTACTTATTCCTCTGCAGCTTCTTCTGTACCTTCAACCACTTCCTCTGCGTAAGCTTCCTCTGCTCCAGTCTCACCTTGCTTTGCTTCGATAACAGCATCAGCCATCTTAGAAACAATCAGTTTTACCGCACGAATAGCATCGTCATTACCAGGAATCACATAATCCAGTTCTTCCGGATCACAGTTCGTATCACAGATTCCAATCAGCGGAATTCCTAATGTATGAGCCTCCTGCACACAAATTCTTTCTTTCTTGGGATCTACAATAAAGATTGCATCAGGCACTCTCTTCATCTCTTTGATTCCACCCAGGTTTTTCTGCAGCTTGGACAACTCTTTTTTCAATTCTATAACTTCTTTTTTAGGAAGAACCTCAAATGTACCATCCTCTTCCATTGTCTCAATTTCTTTCAATCTTTCAATTCTGCTCTGGATTGTTTTAAAGTTGGTCAGCATACCGCCCAACCATCTTTCATTAACATAGAACATGCCACAACGCTCAGCCTCAATCTGAATCGCATCCTGCGCCTGCTTTTTTGTTCCCACAAACAAAATGGAGCCGCCCTCAGCAGTGATATCTGCAACTGCTTTATACGCATCATCTACCATACCAACAGATTTCTGAAGATCGATGATATAGATTCCATTACGCTCTGTGTAAATATAAGGAGCCATCTTAGGGTTCCATCTTCTTGTCTGATGTCCAAAATGAACACCTGCTTCCAGTAATTGCTTCATTGAAATAACACTCATTATTTTTCTCCTTTTGGTTGTTTTCTTCCGTATGTTTTAGGTCCTTAGAACCTGATTTCCTATCAGGCACCTTCTTTGGAATCCACATACGTGTTTTTTCACGACCTTATAAGTATAGCATAGAAAAAAGCCTGTATCAAGCAGATTCTAATCATTTTTCAGATTTTCTCCGAGTCTTTGTTGTTTATATTCCGGAAATCCTTCCAGATAAACAGGTAATAGAAGGCGGCGACAGCGGCCAGGATTACAAAAATCATAAGTAGGGTTTCTCCAAAGCGAATCCTTTTTATAAGAAAATCTACAATATAATCATAGGATATACTAAAGATATTAACAGCTACATGAGCTGTTATCGGTGCAAGTAAAGTTCCTGTCTTCTCATATAAAATGGCAAACAGAATGCCAAGTACAACCGTATAGAGAAATTGTATTGTGTTCCCATGATAGAACCCGAACAAAGCGGAGGATATACCCACAGCCCATCCCAGACCGAAGTACGATTTTGCTCTCTGATAAATCAGCCCGCGAAATACCAGTTCTTCTCCTATAGAGGCCAATATGCCAATGCAGATTACAAGCAATATCCAGCTTTGGTTTTCATATGAATTTTCGGAAATTTCTATATACCGTAGAAAAATCTCACGAATTCCGCTGGCGGTTATTAACTTATTACAGACTAATCCCAGACCAATTGCTGCTGCTGCACAGGAGATTCCTTCTAACCAATCCCATTTTATGACCTTAATCTGGAACCTTTCTTTATCCAGCAGATAATATCGCTTGAGTAAGAGAAGAACCGCAACCGCAGTCAATGCGGAAAATACACTTGTCAGCCATGGGAATTTATGCACTACCTGAATGTAATCCCCCCCTGTTCCGTGACTGAGTGCCCCTGCCAGCATGACTCCCAGCGAGCTTATTACCAACATACATCCGAAATGAATCAGCATCGGAGATAGGATTTCCCAAAGCATCCTCCCCACAGCTTCAGGTCTTACGGATGTACGCTTGTTTCCAGGGCTGTGCTGTTTATACTGTGTTTTTTTCAGTCTTTTTTTCTGCTGCAGGCGATGTGTCTTATGGTAAGAAATCTTTTCTGATTCACCCTCATCCTCCTGCGCCAGTATCTTTAGCTCCTCCACTGTATCTGCAATAAACACGGCACCAGCCTTCTCCAGTTCTTCTCTTCCGCCATAGCCATAAGCAGCCCCTATGCATAAGAGTCCGCAGCTTCGTGCACCCTCCACATCGTAAATCCGGTCACCTACCATAAGAACCTGTTCTCTGTGAGTGACCACCCCTAACTGTTTCAATGCCTCTTCTATCACTTCATCTTTAGCCGTCCTGGTTCCGTCCAGTTCGCTCCCCACAACCACGTCAAAGTATTTTCTAAGATTCGAATTCAAAAGAATCTCTTCTACAAAAATCGTCGGTTTTGATGACGCAACAC
>CAMKHH010000239.1 GCA_946412445.1 uncultured Eubacterium sp. | reverse complement strand
GGTTTATAGCTATATCTATACCATTTAATTAAAAAACCCTTGAAAACACCTATTTAATGAGTTATAATGAGATACAATCAAATAGGAGATTCTTCGGGGCGGGGTGTGATTCCCCACTGGCGGTATAGTCCGCGACCTGCTGTCTGTTGACAGCGGCTGAATCGGTGTAATTCCGATACCAACAGTTATAGTCTGGATGAAAGAAGAACGGTATACATTATTTTGCATATCAAGTGCCCCGGATTAAGAATCCGGGGTTTTTTGTATGCCAAAGCATGCAAGGAAAGCTCTGAATCTCCATCAGAAAAGGAGAACATGATTATGAGTACAAACACTATGACAAATCTACACAACAATCCAACAAGAGGGGCTACAAAGACCAGAACGATGGTTCAGATTGCAATGCTTGGCGGACTGGCAGCAGTTCTTATGCTCTTTGAATTTCCGATGCCATTTTTGGCACCATCTTTTTACGAGCTTGATTTCAGCGAAGTCCCTGTTTTAATAGGAAGCTTTGCCATGGGGCCGCTGGCAGGCGCCTGTATTGAATTGATTAAAATTTTGATTAACCTGGTATTGAATGGAACGAATACCATGTTCGTGGGGGAACTGGCGAATTTTTTGATGGGATGCGCTTTTGTAGTACCGGCGGGATTTGTCTATAAAAAACATAAGACAAAAAAATATGCACGGATCAGTCTTTTAGTGGGAACCATTTTTATGACAATTGCAGCGACATTCCTGAATGCATATGTTCTTCTGCCCGTATATGGTAAAGCTTTTGGGATGTCGATGGATGTGATTATCGGTGCCGGAGCAGCTGTCAACAAATCAATAGACAGCCTGTTCAAGTTCTGTTTGCTGGCCGTTGCGCCGTTCAATATAGTAAAAGGGATTCTGGTTTCAGCTATTACTCTTTTGCTCTACAAGCACATCAGCAGACTGCTAAAAGGCCAGAACCTATAGTCACAGTTTGGCCCTGCATAATTGAGTTGATGGCTGACCTGCTATCATCCATAATAACTATTAAGCCCCGGAGTTGCACTGACTCCGGGGCTCTGTTATAATGGTATAATAATGCAGGAATCGAGGAAATATACACATGGCACTTATTAAGGAAATCACAAAGCTGACTGATAACAGATATGTGAATTTATATTACCTGAAGGCGGAGAATAAAAAAGGAGCACCCCATAATTATTATGTGGCCTCCCGTGCCAGACGTCTTGAGGATTTGAAATGCAGGACAAAAGCAAATTCACCAGACGGTGTTATCATCTATAGTTTATATGGAGCGGATAAGGATCGGGTGGTACTGATACGGCAATACCGGTATTCAATAGATGACTATATTTATGAATTCCCTGCGGGTCTGGTAGATGAGGGCGAAAACTTTCACCAGGCTGCAGTCCGGGAACTGCATGAAGAAACAGGTCTGGACCTGGAGACGATACCGGTGGAAACTGGTTATGAAAAGCCGTATTTTACAACGATTGGTTTGACGGACGAATCATGTGCTACTGTCTACGGATATGCATCCGGAAAGATTACTGAAAAGTATCAGGAGGACAGTGAAGAGATCGAAGTTGTTCTGGCGGACCGCATTGAGGTCAAAAGAATTCTGAAAGAAGAGAACGTAGCACTCATGTGCTCCTATCAGCTGATGCATTTTTTGAAAAATGAAGATCCGTTTTACTTTTTACAGTCATAAGGTCCGGCATACCTTGCGAATTGTGCCGGAACAGAGTATAATCAAATCTTGAAAATCCACTAAGGGAGAGAATAGCATGAATATCACAAGTGTGCGCAGTATATACAAAGATCGGGAGAACTTCCTGGATAAGGAGGTTACAGTAGGAGGATGGGTGCGCAGCATCAGGGACTCCAAAACTTTTGGATTTATCGTGCTTCACGATGGAACCTATTTTGAGACATTACAGATTGTCTATCATGATAAGATGGAGAATTTTGGACAGATTTCGAAACTGAATGTGGGAGCAGCAATTATTGTAAAAGGGGTTCTGGTGGCCACACCACAGGCAAAGCAGCCTTTTGAAATCCAGGCAGCAGAAATCACTATAGAAGGGCTGTCTGCACCGGATTACCCTCTGCAGAAAAAGCGTCATTCATTGGAATACCTAAGGACGATACAGCATCTTCGTCCCAGAACCAACACTTACCAGGCGGTATTTCGTGTGCGTTCCCTGTGTGCATATGCCATACACAAATTCTTCCAGGAGAGAGGATTTGTATATGTGAATACGCCTTTGATAACGGGAAGCGATGCAGAAGGAGCCGGGGAAATGTTTCAGGTAACGACGCTGGATCTTGCGAATGTTCCGAAAAATCAGGAGGGCCTAATCGATTACTCTCAGGACTTTTTTGGAAAAATGACAAATCTGACTGTGAGCGGACAGCTGGACGGAGAGGCATTTGCGCAGGCATTCGGAAAGATTTATACATTCGGCCCAACGTTTCGGGCGGAAAATTCCAACACGACCCGCCATGCGGCAGAGTTCTGGATGATTGAACCGGAGGTGGCATTTGCCGATTTGGAGGATAACATGGAACTGGCAGAAGCCATGCTGAAATACATCATCAACTATGTGATGGAGGAAGCACCGGAGGAGATGAAGTTCTTCCATTCATTTGTGGACAAGGGGCTTATTGATCGTCTAAAGCATGTGTCCAATTCTGAATTTGGCCGTGTGACTTATACAGAGGCGATTGAAATTCTGGAGAAGAATAATGACAAGTTTGAATACAAGGTACAGTGGGGCTGCGATCTGCAGACTGAACATGAAAGATACCTCACGGAGCAGGTATTTAAGTGCCCTGTCTTTGTGACAGATTATCCGGCAGAAATCAAGGCGTTCTATATGAAGCAGAACGGAGATGGCAAGACTGTTGCTGCTATGGATTGCCTGGTGCCCGGTATTGGAGAGATTATCGGGGGAAGCCAGAGAGAAGATGATTATATGAAGCTTGCACAGCGCATGGAGGAACTCGGCCTGGATCCGGAAGGATATGATTTCTATCTGGATCTGCGTAAATATGGCTCCACCCGGCACTCCGGTTTCGGACTGGGATTTGAACGCTGTGTTATGTATTTGACAGGGATGAGCAATATTCGTGACGTTATACCATTCCCGCGTACAGTAGGAAACTGTGAATTATAATTGATATAGATTTACGGAGCGTGGCTAAAAGGGAATTCCTTATAAGGGCAGGCTTTGAAAGTTCAGGGGCATGCTCCTGAGTTTCGAAGCCTGTTCTTCGTATAACAAGTTCCTTGTATGGGCTTAAAGATTGCCCCTGATAAATGGAGGAAGCTATGCAAATTATTCACATCGCAGATGTACATATGGGTGCGGAACCGGATATCGGTTCTGCGTGGAGTAAGGAGAGAAAGGCAGACATACAGGATACCTTTCAGAAAATTATCACACGATGCCGTGAAGAAAAGACAGATCTTCTGCTTATAGCCGGGGATTTATTCCATCACCCGCCGCTGCTCAGGGAACTGAAGGGGGTCAATTACCTGTTTAAAAGTATCCCTGATACAACTGTGGTCTTGATGGCGGGCAATCATGATTATCTGAAAAAGGACGGGTTTTTTGAAAAATTTTCCTGGAATGAGAA
>CAMKHH010000238.1 GCA_946412445.1 uncultured Eubacterium sp. | reverse complement strand
GATATGGATCTTTCTAAAATACAAGGAAAACTATTGGATATTGAAGGTGCGATTAATGTGCGGGAGCTGGGGGGCTACAAAAATTCACAGGGGCAGACGATACAACGGCAGCGCTTTATACGCAGCGGCTCGCTCGGAGGGCTGACACAGCGCGGCATTGATGCGCTGCTGGATTACGGAGTAGACTGTATCATTGATCTGCGATCCCTTATGGAAACGGAGAAGCAGCCCGATATATTGGCAAAGCATGATAAAATCAAATACTGCCATGTGCCCATGCTCGATAATGTCCAGTCAAATATCAGCAGTAAAATCAGCGACATGTTTCCGGAATCGCTGGAAGCTATGTATCAGGGGCTGATTGATAACAGCTACGCCGAATTGAAAAAAGTTTTTGGCATTTTTTCTGATATGCAAAGTAATTGTGTACTGTTTCACTGCAGTGCAGGTAAAGACCGGACTGGCATATCTGCGGCGTTGCTTTTAGGGCTTGCGGGGGTAGATTATGATACCATAGCAGAGGACTACTCCTGGACGCAGCACTTGCTGCCGGCAGCATTATTCGAAAATATGCCGTTTCAGGTTCCAGAATTTCTGCTTGAATCGAATCCGGAAGCTATGCGTACAACGCTTGCATATATTGATAGAACATATGGCGGTGTCGATTCCTTCCTTTCAAGGATTGGAGTAACGGATACAGAAAAAGAAAATATCAGGAATAAGATGTTCGCATAGTAATAGCAAAGTCTTTTTGGCATAAAATGTACAGACGGCGGCTTTCACAAGCGTTGTTTTCAATGAGACTGACACATGAAGGGGTGGTGTAATATGTGCACAGCATTATCATTACAATCCTCACAAAAAGAGAACTTTTTTGGCAGAACCATGGATTTTTCTTACGATATTGAACCGGGACTTTATATAATCCCCAGAAATTATCAATGGAACAATGTTGTCCTGTTGAAAAGATATCATAATTGCTATAGCTTTATAGGAATCGGACAGGAAACCGGCGGTATGTCAGGTTTTTTTGATGGAGTAAATGAAGAGGGATTTGCAGCCGCAGCTCTGTATTTTCCGGGCTATGCTGATTATGATATACATGTAAATGTGGCCAATAAAGAACCGGTTGCATCATTTGATTTTCTGCACTACATCCTGGGACGATGTGATTCTGTAGAGACCTTAAAGAGCATATCAAAATATCTTTATATCGTGGGCCTTCCGGACACGGTTACCCAGACAGCAGCTCCGCTTCACTGGATTGCAGCGGACAGGAGCGGAGCCTCTGTTGTTGTGGAACAGACAGAGAACGGTCTTGAAGTTCTTGATAATCCCATAGGGGTTATGGCCAATAGTCCGAATTTCGCATGGCAGATGACAAATTTAAGAAACTATATGACGGCTTCAAACACACAGGAGGAGGAAACCCTCTGGGGAGATGTCCGACTGACACCTTTTGGGCAGGGGGGAGGAAGCAGTACGCTGCCCGGAGGATATACCTCACCCGAACGGTTTGTCCGCACAGCCTTCATGAAAACACATGTGCATGAACCGGAAAACAGAGTTGAGGCAATCCTGACCTGCTTTCATATTATGGAGGCAGTCTCAATCCCCAAAGGTATTGTGTATACGGATAGAGGAATCCCGGATTATACGAAATATACTGCATTTATAAATACCAGTACCTGCGAATATTATTTTAGAACCTACGAAAACAATCAGATAGCAGTTGCGGAACTGACGGATTATGATTTGAATCATGACTCACCGATTTTTTTGGGAAATTTGTCAAGGCCTGTTACGGTTGAATACTTTAGGCCTTAACGGACGCCAATACGTGGTGCCTTCCCTTTGGCAATACGTATGGAGAACCTGACACGGGGTCGCGGATTACAGAGGAGTTCATCCCGTAAACGCTCCGGATTAATTCTTTCGTAATCACATCAGATGGTTTTCCTTCTGCAATCAGTGTACCTTCGCGAAGCGCAAAGATATAGTCCGCATATCGTGCAGACAAATTGATGTCATGAAGAACCATAACGATGGTTGTTCCCTTCTTCTTATTTAAATCGGTCAGCAGATCCAAAATCTCGACCTGATAGGTAATATCCAGATAAGTGGTGGGCTCATCTAAAAGAAGAATGTCTGTCTGCTGAGCCAATGCCATCGCTATCCAGACTCTTTGTCTCTGACCTCCCGACAATTCATCCAGACGCCGGTTGGCAAGAGCGGTAATACCCATGATTTCCAGCGCTTCATCCACCGCCTCATAATCTTCCCTGCTTAAGCCTTTCAGGAATGTCTGATAGGGGAATCGCCCTCTGCTGACCAGATCAGCAACGACAATTCCTTCCGGAACAACCGGTGTCTGCGGGAGTAAACCGAGAACCCGGGCTAAGTGTTTGGAGGGAAGCGAATCTATGCTTTTTCCATCCAGGGTTATCTTACCGGAAGTCGGTTTCAGGAGCCTTGCCACTGTCTTTAAAAGTGTGGACTTTCCGCATGCATTTGCACCCAGGATGACACTGATTTTATTGGATGGAATTGCAAGCTCTATATCATTTAAAATTGTCCTGCCGTCATATCCGGCGACGATATGTTCTACTTTTAGCTGATGGTTTTCTCTCATGATGCACCTCCGGTTTTGTTCATACGAATCAGTAAATAAATCAGATATGGCGCGCCCAGGATTCCAGTAATCACACCCACAGGGAATCTGGTATCAAAGGCAAACTGACCGATCAGATCCCCGGCGAGTACCAGCAGAGAACCTACGAGTCCGGCCGGCAGTTCGTTTTGTGTGCCTGCCCCTGCTATTCTTGTTGCGATAGGACCCGATAAAAAAGATATGAAGGCAATGGGACCTGTCGTAGCAGCAGCAAAAGCAATTGATACAACAGCACTCAGGATCAGTAAGATTCTGGTACGGTCTGCGTGGAGACCCAAGGCGATAGCAGAATCCTCCCCCAGCTCCAGAATCCGAAGGTGTTTTCCCAACAGGATGATGACAGGCGTGAAGGTGATAACGACGATGGCGAGCATTGGGATGTCAGATAACTGAATTCCATTGAGGCTTCCGCTGATCCAGCGGTATGCGGCCGGAACATCGTGCTGGGGCGCTTTCAACAGAAGGTATGAGATAAAAGCATTCAGCATTGCCTGGACACCCAGTCCTATGAGAATCAGCCTGCCTCCTTCAAATTTCCCTCCTCTTGACAGGAGGTAGATGAATGCGGCTGTTACAGTGCCGCCAAGAACAGCTCCAACAGATACTATGGGACCGGAAAGATTCATGACAATCAGAAGAAAGATGGCGGCAGCATTGGAACCGGAAGTCACGCCTATGATATCAGGACTTGCAAGGGGGTTGCGAAGCATGGTCTGGAAGGTACTGCCGGCTAACCCAAAGGCAAAACCTGACAGCAGGCCCGCAAGCATGCGCGGAAGGCGCAGTGTTCTGACCGCAAATGTGGCACCTTTGATTGTTTTGCCTGTCAGGACTTTCCAGACAGTGCTTAAGGAATAGATGGTGTTTCCCAGCAAGAGCATTGCAATGCATAAGGCGGCAACAGCAACGGTAAGAATAACAACTACTGAAATATAACGTTTCTTCCGTCTGCGGAAACCATCGGATACTATATGTT
>CAMKHH010000237.1 GCA_946412445.1 uncultured Eubacterium sp. | reverse complement strand
GTGCCAATCTTTTCAGAATCCTCTCGAACTTTCTTGTCAACTGCAACTTTTCCGGTAACGGGAACCGCAATAAGTAGAGTAATACACACAGCAACAATTGCAATTATCACATATGCAATCATTACAGGAGCACCTCCTTATTAAGTTTTCATTGTACATTCACAACAGTTCAATTTTATACTGTTTTTACAAATTTGTCAATCGATTAGGATACAATTTGTATAGGTTTATTAATGACAATTCTGGTACCGTCTGAAAACTTTTCCTATATCCTGACTTTGAAACCCTCTTCTCATCAAAAAGCCATAGAGCCGCCGTAATTCTTTTTCGTCCAGGGGATGAGGTGCTCCGGCTTTTTTATAGACCAGTTCCTCAATAATCAGCTCCTCAGACACTGTCTCTGTCTGATCAAGAACATGGGTTATGATTTCCCTTGGGACACCTTTTCTCTCAAGCTCCAGGCGGATACAGCGGATACTCTTTCTTCCCTGCATACAGCGTATATAGGAGTCTGCATAGCGTTTATCATCCAGATAATGATAATCCTTCAAAAACCTGACTGCAGCCTCAACTGCCTCCTGCGGGTATCCGTCCCGTTCCAGCTTTTCTCTGACCTGCATCTCGGTCCTGTCCTGTGCAGTTAGCAGATGCATAGCCCGTCTTTTCGCCCGCCTGATCAATACCTCTTCCACAATTTCACGGTAGACCTCACCGGTCAGCTCACAGCCCTCTTCCAGATGATAGCGGGACAGTTCACCTCTATATAATACAAAAGTGATCTGCTCATCCGTTATAATCTGATATCTTTTACTACTCAGTGGTTTAATGCACTCTACAATCATGCCCTATTTATTCTCTTTGACCTTTTCTTCCTTCTTTGCATCCTCATCTTTGGCCTTTACCAGGCCATAATACTCCCGAACCTGCCTCTCGGCCTCTTCACAAATCTGAGGATTTTCCTTAAGATATTGCTTTGCATTCTCGCGTCCCTGACCGATTTTGGTATCATGATACGCATACCATGCTCCGCTTTTTTGAATAATTCCAAGATTGGAAGCAAGATCCAGCACATCTCCTTCTTTCGAAATTCCCTGCCCAAACATAATGTCAAATTCCGCTTCTTTAAACGGCGGGGCTACCTTATTCTTTACAACTTTAATTCTGGTATGGTTACCCACGACCTCTCCGCCCTGCTTCAGTGTCTCGATCCTTCTCACATCCAATCGGATGGAGGCATAAAATTTCAGCGCACGTCCTCCGGTTGTAACCTCCGGGCTGCCGAACATAACCCCAACCTTTTCACGCAGCTGATTGATAAAGATTACAATACAGTTGGATTTACTGATCGATGCCGTCAGTTTACGCAGTGCCTGAGACATCAGCCGGGCCTGGAGCCCCACATGGGAGTCCCCCATATCCCCGTCAATCTCTGCCTTTGGCACCAGGGCCGCAACCGAGTCCACGATTACAATATCCACCGCCCCTGAGCGCACCATAGTCTCTGTGATTTCCAGAGCCTGTTCCCCGCTGTCGGGCTGTGAAATATACAGATTATCAATATCCACTCCGATATTCTTGGCATAGGCCGGATCCAAGGCATGCTCAGCATCTATAAATCCTGCTATCCCCCCGGATTTTTGCACTTCTGCAACCATATGTAATGCCACAGTTGTCTTACCGGAGGATTCCGGTCCGTATACCTCTATAACTCTTCCCCTCGGGATTCCTCCCAGTCCAAGAGCGATATCCAGGCTGAGCGAACCGGTTGGAATCGTCTCAACATTCATATGTGCGCTGGCATCACCAAGCTTCATCACCGACCCTTTGCCATATTGCTTTTCTATTTGTGCAATTGCCCCATCAAGAGCTTTTAACTTTTCGTCATTATTAATCATCAGAATCTCCTTCCGTACGAACGCATGTTCGCTGTCTTCTCTATAGTATTACATATTTTGAAAATTGTCAATTAAAAAACGGGAAACTCGCAGGGAAATCTGCCAGGACATATCGACCTCTCTAATGTAACACAGATTCCGGTCAGTGGTCAACAGCCTAAACGAGTGGGCATACGGGCCTGTTCGTTCAACCCGCCACCCGCGTAAATTTATCGGGGACTGCATCCCATCGAATGCCGTCCCCGATAAATGATCCTTCTGCGGCCTGGGAGCGCATTTGAAAATGCTCCGAAGTCGATTTACTCCACAAGTCCGTCGTACAGATCCTGATACTGATGTGCAGAACTGAACCATGAATAGTCCTTTGCCATCCCACGATCCACAATTTTATTCCATTCACGCTTTTTATCATAGTAGATGCGTTCTGCATAACGGATTGTGCCCATCATCTCATGGGCATTATAATTTGCGAAACTGAAACCCGTGCCGGTTCCATCATACTCATTATAGGGCTCTACCGTATCCTTTAATCCTCCGGTTTCACGTACAATCGGTATTGTCCCGTAGCGGAGACTCATCAGCTGGCTAAGACCGCAAGGTTCAAACAAGGACGGCATCAAAAATGCATCCGCCGATGCATAAACTTTATGAGATATAGGCTCCGAGTAATAGATATTCGCAGCAACCTTATCCCCATATTTCCATGCAAAATGGCGAAACATATTCTCATATTGTGCTTCTCCGGTTCCCAGAACCACCAGCTGAACATTATCCTGACATAATTCATCCATCATGTAAGCAACCAGATCCAGTCCCTTTTGGTCCGTAAGACGCGAAACCAGTCCAATCATCATAACCTTGGGATCCACGTTCAATCCAAGCTCCCTCTGCAGAGCGGTCTTGTTCTTAACCTTTTCCTTACGGAAATTTCTGGCCGAATAGGTTTTCTCAATATACTGATCCGTCTCAGGATTATACTCTTCATAATCGATACCATTCACAATGCCTCTTAAGGAGCCCGCACGTGCGCGCATCAGTCCGTCCAGACCTTCTCCGTAAAATGGCATCTTAATTTCATCTGCATAGGTTTTACTCACAGTTGTAATTTCATCTGCATAAACCAGACCACCTTTCAGATAACTGGCATCCTTTTTGAATTCCAGCTTGTCAGGCGTGAAAAAGTAGTCCGGGAGTCCGGTAATATTCTTTATTGTCTTCATATCCCACACGCCCTGGAATTTCAGATTATGTATGGTCATAATTGTTTTTATCCCGCGATAAAAATCACTGTCCTGAAATCGTTCTTTTAAATATACCGGTATCAGACCCGTCTGCCAGTCATGACAATGAATGATATCCGGCCGAAAATCTATGGTGGGCAATACAGATAAAACAGCCTTGCCAAAGAAAGCAAATCGCTCCAGGTCTTCCGGAACGCCCTTATAGGCTTCAGTTCCGGTAAAATGTTCTTCATTATCAATAAAATAGAAAGTAATTCCCTCGTATTCCAGTTCGAAAACTCCAACATACTGCTGACGCCAGTTCAGGTCCATGTAAAAATGATTGATATACTGCATCTTAGCCTTATACTCTTCTTTTATCATGGAGTACTTCGGTATCACAACACGTACATCAAAATACTCTTTGGGGAAACATCTGGGCAAAGAACCTACTACATCAGCAAGTCCTCCGGTCTTGACAAACGGCACTGCTTCTGAGGCAGCAAATAATACTTTTTTCATGCATACAACCCCC
>CAMKHH010000236.1 GCA_946412445.1 uncultured Eubacterium sp. | reverse complement strand
GAATGTATTCGTCAAAATGACGGAAAAATAAAGGAAGCGGGAATATTAAGAGCATTTCCATTAGGAAAGCACAAGAAAATGAGCAGGAAATGATTATAAAATAGAACAAAAGCACAAGAAACAACATTATGCCATAATCTAAAAACATATCTCCATTTCACATTATTCCATATACAATTATAATAAATGAATCAAGAAGAGGTGTGACAAAACAGTCAAACTGACGAATCTTGAATGTAGAGGAGGAAAAATGTATGAAGTTTAAAAAAGCAGCAGCGATGGCGATGGCAAGTGTTATGGTACTGTCACTTGCCGCATGTGGAGGCGGGCAAGGAGAATCAGGGAGCTCCAAATCAGATGGGAAATCCGAACAGACTTCGGGTGATGCTGAACTTTCTGTATCGATATGGGATACCAATCAGGAGCCGGGTATCAGCGAAATTCTGGCGGACTTCACAGAACAGACGGGGATTAAAACAAAGGTTTCTGTTGTAAAATGGGACGAGTACTGGACGATGCTTGAGGCAGGTGCACAGGGTGGCTCCCTTCCCGATGTATTCTGGATGCATTCCAACGAGAGCCAGCGATACATGTCAAACGATATGCTTCTGGATCTTACGGATATGATTAAGGACAGTGATAAAATTGAGCTCGAGAATTATCCGTCTGATATCTGGGGCCTATATACATATGAGGATAAGTATTATGCCGTTCCGAAGGATATAGATACAATTGCTCTCTGGTATAACAAGAAAATGTTCGACGAAGCGGGAGTTGCATATCCGACGGCGGACTGGACCTGGGATGATGTAACAGAAGCGGCAAAAAAGCTGACGAAAGAGGATGGAAGCCAGTACGGTATGGCGCTTAGAAATGATAACAATCAGGCCGGTTATTATAACATGGTCTACGATAACGGAGGAACAATCATCAGTGATGATAAGAAAACCTCCGGATGGGATGACCCCAAGACAATCGAAGCGATGCAGCAGGTGGAGGAATGGATTAAGCTGGGTCTGATGCCCTCTATTGAAACGATGTCTGAGAACAGTGAGGATGTTCTCTTCCAGTCCGGAAAGGTTGCTATGGTGTTCCAGGGTTCATGGATGGTGGCTGCATATCGGGATAATGAGTACACGGCAGAGAATTGCGACATCGTTGAACTTCCAAAGAGTGCTGCTACCGGAAGAAGGGCTTCCATATATAATGGTCTTGGCTGGGCCGCAGCTGCAAATGGCAAGCATACAGAGGAAGCGAAGCAGTTAATTGAATATCTGGGCTCCAAGGAAGCACAGACAAAGCAGGCGGAGCTGGGTGTGACGATGTCTGCTTACAAGGGAACCTCAGAGGCATGGACAAAGTCTGCTGATTTCAACCTGCAGGCATATCTGAACATGATGGACGATATGGTAATCCGGCCTTACTCCAAGACCACAGTTACCTGGGAAAATGAGGATAACGAAATTCTGAAAAGTGTCTACACGGGAGATAAAACTATGGAAGAGGCATGTAAGGAAATGGCAGCGCAGATGAATGAAAAGCTGGGCGGCGAATAAATATGAGACAGGCAGGTTCGGAAGAATCTGCCTGTATTTGGAAAAGGAGTGAAAGCCATGACAAGTGCGAAAAAAGCGAAAAAAAAAGTGACCGGGAGGGCACGCAGTGAGTTTTTATGGGGCTGGCTGTTCATCCTTCCGACCATGATTGGACTTGTGATTTTGAATATCATCCCGATTTTTCAGACATTGTACCAGAGCTTCTTCAAAACCGGGGATTTCGGCAGGGGCAATGTCTTTGTCGGATTTGATAATTATGTACAGGTATTCGGCGACAAGGAGGTATGGCAGTCATTAATTAATACATTTAAATATGCAATTGTAGAAGTACCGTTTTCTATTATTATTGCACTGATTCTGGCAGTTTTACTGAACAGAAAGATGCGGGGAAGGGGATTCTATCGGACAATTATCTTTCTACCTATGGTTGCGGCTCCGGCAGCAATCGCCATGGTTTGGAGATGGCTGTATAACTCGGATTTCGGACTGATTAACAATTTGTTTCATATACAGGTAAAATGGGTTTCCGATCCTCGAATTGCAGTGTTTTCTGTTGCGGTAATTGGAATCTGGTCCATTATCGGTTACAATATGGTATTGTTTATAGCAGGTCTGCAGGAAATACCACATGATTTTTACGAGGCGGCCGAGATTGACGGAGCTACAGGTGTTAAAAGCTTCTTCCATATTACTGTACCTCTGCTATCACCGACTATTTTCTTTGTACTGGTCACCCGTATAATCAGTGCATTGCAGGTATTTGACTTGATGTATATGGTTATGGATAAATCTAATCCGGCACTGGAGAAAACGCAGTCTTTAGTATACCTGTTCTATAAATATGCCTTTATCAACAAGAATATGGGATACGGTTCTACGATTGTCATTCTGCTTCTGGTGATAACCTTGATTATTACAGTATTTCAGATGATCGGACAGAAAAAATGGGTGTTCTACAATTAGAAAGGCGGTTTTATATGGAGAGCATGAAAAGAAAAAGTAAACTTATGAATCTATGGATTCACATAATTCTGGTGTTAGTATCGATCACTATGCTGATCCCCTTTGCATGGATGATTCTTACTGCCTTTAAGTCCGTAACTGAAGCTACGTCTGTGGATCCCTTTGTAATTTTCCCAAAAGTATGGCGGACAGATGCATTTACATCGGTGATAAATAATATGAATTTTATAGTGCTATACAAGCTTCATTTTAAAGGAAGGGACTTCTGCTTTTCCCTGGTGCTGCTGCAGATGATGGTTCCGAGTCAGATTTTTATCATCCCGCAGTACCTGATGGTAAGTAAGCTGGGGATGTTGAACACGATTTTTGCTCTGGTCTTCCCGGGCTTTGTAACGGCATTCGGGACCTTTCTTCTCCGCCAGGGTTATATGGGATTGCCGAATGATCTGGAGGAGGCGGCTAGACTGGACGGATGCAATATCGGACAAACCTTTCTCTACGTCATGGCTCCGCTTACGAAATCCAGTATGGTTGCGCTGGGGATTTTTACAGCGGTGTTTGCTTTTAAAGATCTGATGTGGCCTATGATTGTAAATACGGATAAGGATATGCTGGTTCTTTCCTCGGCACTTGCGAAGATGCAGGGACAATATGTGTCCAAGTTCCCGGAATTGATGGCAGCATCTTTAATTGCCTGTATTCCTATGATTTTACTTTACATAATCTTCCAGAAGCAATTTATTGAAGGAATTGCAACCAGCGGAGGCAAACTTTAAATTGAAGCACATAACTGCATATACCAACTCGCTCAGGTATAAGTGCCTGGAGGATCTTCAGAGAGAAGCGGTGGAATTGTGTCTGATTTATTGCGGATGGGAATATTGCGAACCAGGACATAGTTTTGGACCGAATATGAGGGCTTCCCATCTTTTACATATTGTCAGAGAGGGGAGGGGAACTCTGAAAATTTATAATAGGACCTATCAATTAAGTCAGGGAGATGCTTTTTACATACCCCCCAATACGGAAGCATGGTATGAGGCAGATATAGAAGAACCCTGGGTCTATATGTGGGTAGGATTTACGGGACTGAAAGCGGAGAAATGTATCAGCAGTGCAGGGTTTTCTGCAAAAACA
>CAMKHH010000235.1 GCA_946412445.1 uncultured Eubacterium sp. | reverse complement strand
CCATACTTCTACACGATACAGAAATAAGGAGACTTTGTCAATGGGAAAACCCTACTTACTCAGACGGATAACATGAAAACTCTTGTCGCACAATACAGTCTGCAAAATTCCGTCTGTAACCTTTGCATTACCTGTCCTCACCGGTGCTACATTGGATGGATTTTCTTCTGTATTAATTGCCTTCACATCCGGATGTGTCAGTACAACATGCTCTTTTACCTGATATCCTGCGAACTGTCGAACATCGCAGGACAACTCCATAGATTCTTCCAGGTCCTTATTTACTGC
Organism: uncultured Eubacterium sp.; assembly: GCA_946412445.1. Taxonomy (GTDB): domain Bacteria; phylum Bacillota; class Clostridia; order Lachnospirales; family Lachnospiraceae; genus Novisyntrophococcus. The sequence goes on along the minus strand of CAMKHH010000235.1, from coordinate 3,372 downwards.
AAATATAGTCAGACTTTCTTCTTCCTGATTCATAATGCAGACAGAATCCAGGTACGGGGCATCCCCGTGAACGCTTTCATATACGGGCGCTTCTGCCACTGTATTCAAAACTGTTCCCCGTCCATAATTACTGATTAATTCAAACGGGTAATAGATGGTCTGTTTCCATGCTCCTGTATCTGAGGTCATAATCGGTGCAATTACATTGACAAGCTGCGCCAGGCAGGCTACTTTCACACGATCCGCATGGCGCAGCATCGTAATCATCATCCCTGCAACCAGCAGAGCATCCTCAAAATTGTAGATATCCTCGAGCTGGTGTGGTGCTTTGCACCAGCGTTCCAGTTTCTGATCCTGTTCATTCGAATGGTACCAGACATTCCACTCATCAAAGGACAGATGGATGGACTTTTTGCTGCGTTTCTTAGCCTTTACCGCATCACATATGGATATTACAGAACTTATAAACTCATCCATAGCAACCGTATTAGCAAGAAATTCCGGTGTATTATTGTCCCTGTTTCCATAATACTGATGAAGTGACAGATAGTCTGCCTGCTCATAGCATTCCGACAACACAGTATCTTCCCATGTACCAAACGTATCCATGGTAAGTGCTGAACTTCCACATGCTACCAGTTCGATTGACGGATCTACCATTTTCATGATACGCCCTGCTTCCGCCGCCGTTCTTCCATACTCTAAAGCGTTCTTATGCCCCATCTGCCACGGACCATCCATTTCATTGCCAAGGCACCACAGCTTAATATCGTGGGGATTCTCATATCCATGCTTTCTTCTCAGATCACTGTAATAACTGCCGCCCTTTAAGTTACAGTATTCCACAATGTTCTTGGCATCGTCAACGCCGCGGGTTCCCAGATTAACTGCCATCATAGGCTTTGTGTCTGCCTTCTTCGTCCAATCCATAAATTCATTCAGCCCGAACTGATTTGTCTCAATCACGTTCCATGCCAAATCGATTTTCTCAGGTCTCTCGGCCTTTGGGCCGACACCATCCTCCCAATGGTATCCTGACACAAAGTTACCTCCTGGATAACGGACCACGGGAACATTCAGCTGGCGAATCAATTCCAGCACATCTTTTCTCAGACCCTGCTCATCTGCAAATGGACTTTCCGGTTGATAAATTCCTTCATAAACAGCACGTCCCAGGTGCTCAATAAAGGAACCATAGATACGCTTATCCACATCGCCGACAATAAAATGTTTGTCTATACACAAAGTTGATTTTTTCATGCTCTCTTTTCTCCTTAACATTAAATGACATTGGCTATATCTTGCAGTATATCATGTGTTGAGAAAATATAAATAACATAATTTCTGAGAATATTGACTTTTTTTCCGTACATGCTATTCTTAAGGTGAGAAAAGAGCCCGAATAGGACAATATGAAAGGAACCACTATGATTACAATCGATTATTGCGGATATCATACACATAACCCTGACTGCGAATTGATATGCCGGCCTTCAGGCACTGCCAGCTATCTCTTTCTGTTGGTACTGGCACCCATGACCTTTCGATTTCCCGATCAGTCTTCACACAAGGTCAAACCCGGTGCATGTATCCTGTATTCTCCGGGACATTACCAGAACTATCAGGCAGAAAAAGAGTTTTTCAACAGCTATGTTCATTTTTACTGTGATGAACAGGTAGTGAGTCAATATGATATCAGGCAAAACGAAATTTTCTATCCCTATAACGAAGAAGAACTGAACTGGCTTCTAAAAAAAGTCTATCAGGAATTTCTTAATAAGATGACCAGTTCCGAAACTATGATGGATCTTTATATTCGACAGCTTCTGATTCTGCTTCACCGCGGTCAGAGCCAGGAGACCATGCCCAATGAGCAGCGGCAGAACATCTACCCGGAGCTTCTGGCTCTTCGTGGACAGATGCTGGGGAATTGTGAATTGCCCTGGACCATAGAGCAATTATGCGGCATCCTGAATATCGGAAAAAGCCAGCTCTACACCTACTATGAGCGTTTTTTCCACTGTTCACCCAAAGAAGAGCTCATCCAGGCAAGACTTCAAAAAGCAAAATATCTGATGAGCAACGATGCCGTCACCATAAAACAGGCGGCCTTCGAATCCGGATTTCAGAATATCAATCATTTTAACCGGCTTTTTAAAGCCCAATGCGGCTGTACACCCGGTGAATATAGAAACGCTTATACGCAGTAACCCTGCCGCCAACAGTACGAAAACAAGCTCGGATTCAGACAGATAATCTGCCTGGATCCGAGCTTGTTTTTTATACCAAAGTATGCAAGGAAAGCTGCCGGTGGCAGGTTTTCTGTATGCCAAAGCATGCAAGGAAAGCTGCCACTGGCAGGTTTTCTGTGTTAATCACATCATTTAGCATCCGGATATTCAAAGCATAGCAGCCGATAGGGTTCCTCATCCTCCTCAATGGATGGGAAACGTCCGACCGGAGGATTAAATCGATTATCCGTGTTATCATCATTACACATGGATACCTCTCCAATCAGCACATCTCCTGTACCCGGCTTTACGTCAAAATCGTGGTACTGGTGGGGCCACAAGGTGATACTCTCCCCTGGATGTACCTCAACACCGGTACCTGCAGGCACATAATAAGACCGTCCGTCAGAATTTACACACACGTCTGTATCCGCCAGTTCTTCATTTCCATCATCATTATAGACATGGATGATCATAGTGCCGCCACCCCGGTTGATGATGTCCTCTGATTTACTCCAGTGAAAATGCATCGGCGAATGCTGTCCTTCTTTCAACATCAATAATTTCTCGGCATAGACTTTTTTATATTTGGGATTGTTCTGATTTCCATTACGCAGTGTGACCAAAGCAAATCCAACCTTATTCCAGTCGCCTAATCCATAATCCGTAATATCCCATCCAAGCATATTATCGCGGATTTCATCGTATTCGTGGCCTTTTTCCTTCCATTCTTCCGGTGTCCAGTTACAGAATGGCGGAAGATGAAATCCATTTTCCTTAATAAGTCTCTCCATATCCTTGATACATGCATTAATTTCTGAGCGCTTCATATAAAAACCTCCTTAAAATAAAAAGTTACAATTCTTATCATTATTTGATGAGAATTGTAACTTTATCCTTATTTAGCGTAATCTGTTACGCGGCTTTCCCGGATCACATTCACCTTGATCTGCCCCGGATATTCCAATTCCGCTTCAATTTGCTTCGAGATATCTCTTGCCAGCAGTACCATCTCGTTGTCATTAATCTGTTCAGGCACTACCATAATACGGACTTCTCTACCCGCCTGAATAGCAAAAGACTTGTCCACTCCTTTAAAAGAGTTTGTTATATCTTCCAATTGTTTCAATCTGTTTGTGTA
>CAMKHH010000234.1 GCA_946412445.1 uncultured Eubacterium sp. | reverse complement strand
CGATGTGTGTCAATGATATCGCATGTGCGGGTGGGGAGCCTTTGTTCTTCCTGGATTATATCGCCTGCGGTAAGAATGTGCCGGAAAAGATAGCCGAAATTGTTAAGGGAGTGGCCGATGGCTGCACGCAGGCGAATGCTGCTCTGATAGGTGGAGAAACGGCCGAGATGCCGGGATTTTATCCGGAAGACGAATATGATCTGGCAGGATTTGCTGTAGGAATTGTGGACGAAAAAAATCTGATTACCGGAAAAGAGCTTTGCCCGGGGGATGTTTTGATCGGAATTGCATCCTCCGGAGTGCATAGTAACGGATTTTCCCTGGTTCGGAATGTGTTTGAGATGTCTGAAAAAGCTTTAGATACCTATTATGAGGAGTTAGGACGGACCTTAGGTGAGGCTTTGCTGGAACCGACCAAAATCTATGTCAAAGCGTTACAGAGTATCCGGGAAGAAAACATTCATATCAAAGCCTGCAGCCATATCACAGGGGGCGGATTCTATGAAAATGTGCCGCGTATGCTGAAGGATGGTGTAAAAGCCGTTATTACAAGGGACAGCTATCCGGTTCCGCCGATTTTCAATCTGTTGGCTAAAACAGGTGATATAGATGAGAAGATGATGTATAATACCTACAATATGGGAATCGGAATGATTGTGGCGGTTGATCCGGCAGATGCCAGGTGTACCATGGAAGCCGTCCGAAAGGCAGGTGAGATGCCGTATCTGATTGGCCATATCGAATCCGGAGAAAAGGGAGTTGAGTTATGTTAAAGCTGGCGGTTCTGGTATCGGGAGGCGGCACGAATCTGCAGGCCATTCTGGATGCAATTGAGGATGGCAGGATAACGAATGCTGAGATTTCCGTGGTAATCAGTAATAATCCCGGTGCTTATGCCCTTAAGAGGGCACAGATTCATGGAATAGAGGCAGTCTGTATTTCTCCGAAATCTTATGAGACCAGAGAAGCGTTTCATCTCGCTTTGCTTGAAAAGCTCCAATCCTGTAAGGCAGAACTGGTGGTTCTTGCGGGGTGTCTGATTGCAATACCGGAGTTAATCGTGAAGGCTTATCCCAACCGGATCATTAATATACACCCTGCATTGATACCGTCCTTTTGTGGTATGGGGTATTATGGATTGAAGGTTCATGAAGCGGTGCTTGCAAGGGGTGTGAAAGTAACAGGAGCTACCGTACATTTTGTAGACAGTGGTATGGATACTGGCCCGATTCTCTTACAAAGGGCGGTTGAAGTCCGGGAGGGGGATACCCCTGAAACCTTGCAGAAGCGTGTGATGGAAGAAGCCGAGTGGGTGATTTTGCCGCATGCCATAGATCTGATTGCCAATGACAGGATTCGCGTAAAAGACGGACTGGTAAGAATTCTGAAATAAAGGAGTACAAAGCGATGAAAATTTTGATTATCGGAAGCGGCGGAAGAGAGCATGCAATTGCCTGGAAAGCAGCCAGAAGCCCAAAGGCAGATAAGATATACTGTGCCCCCGGAAATGCCGGAATAGCGGAATATGCCGAGTGTGTGGATATCGGCGCCATGGAGTTTGAAAAACTGGCTGCCTTTGCAAAGGAAAAGGAAATTGATTTAACGATTGTAGGCATGGATGATCCGCTTGTGGGAGGTATCGTGGATGTATTCGAGGCACAGGGGCTTCGCATCTTCGGACCGCGTAGGGATGCAGCAATCCTGGAAGGTTCCAAAGCGTTTTCAAAGGACTTGATGAAAAAATATCATATACCTACAGCAGCCTATGAAAATTTTACGGATGCCAAACAGGCACTTGCCTATCTTGAGACCGCACGATTTCCTATTGTACTGAAAGCAGATGGTCTGGCACTGGGAAAGGGTGTACTGATCTGCCAGGACCTGGAGGAGGCGAGGGCAGGTGTCCGCGAAATAATGCTGGATAAGAAATTTGGCCAGGCAGGAAATCAGATGGTGATTGAAGAGTTTATGACAGGACGGGAAGTGTCTGTACTCTCCTTTGTGGATGGAAAAACCATCAGGACCATGACCTCTGCGCAGGATCACAAGCGGGCGAAGGATAAGGACCAGGGACTGAATACAGGAGGCATGGGGACGTTCTCACCCAGTCCGTTTTACACAGAAGAGGTGGATACATTCTGTAAACAATATATCTATCAGCAGACAGTAGATGCTATGGCGGCGGAGGGAAGAACGTTTCAGGGAATTATCTTCTTTGGACTGATGCTGACAGAAGATGGACCCAAAGTTTTGGAATACAATGCCCGGTTTGGGGATCCGGAAGCCCAGGTGGTCTTGCCCAGGATGAAAAATGATATTATAGAGGTATTTGAAGCCTGTATTGATGGCACACTGGATCAAATCGACCTGCAGTTTGAAGAGAATGCGGCCGTTTGTGTGGTACTTGCAAGTGATGGCTATCCGGTGTCTTATGAGAAGGGATTTCCGATACAGGGTCTGGAACACTTCAAAGACAGTGAGGACTCTTTCGTCTTTCATGCCGGTACCTGCTTTAAGGATGGAGAGGTTGTTACAAACGGCGGAAGGGTCTTAGGTGTTACGGCTAAGGGGAAAGACCTGAAAGAGGCCCGGGAACATGCATATCAGGCTGTGGAGCTTGTGGAATTTCAAAACAAATATTACCGCCACGATATTGGAAAAGCAATTGATGAGGTTTGATTAATAACGCTTATACAAAAAATAGAGTCTAATCCGTGCAAGCTTGCCTGCAGAGAGTAGATTCTATTTTTATCTGTATACCAAAGCCTGCAGGAGAACTTATACTGGAATCAAAACTTGCTGTTTTCTCCCCAATGTGCTATTCTAGTCTTACACAAAAGAAACAGGTGTTCTTAAATATCTATTATAGAAGGGCGGGCTGCATATGCTGATTACGTATATAGAACATAGTGGATTCGCAGTGGAGTGGGAGGATTGTATCTGGCTGTTTGATTATTACAGAGGAGCGCTTCCCGTCTGGGATACGAAAAAATCCCTCTTTATCTTTAGCAGTCATGAACACCGGGATCATTTTGTTCCTGAAATTTTTGATTTATTCTCCGGTTTTGAGAAAGTACATTATATATTGTCTTCGGATATTCAAAAGGAAGTTAAGAAGCTTCCGTTGGAAAACCTCCCTCATGGAATTGATTATGTGAAGCCGGGAGAGAACTTAAAGTTGGCAGTGAGAGAGAATCAGAGTATACAGATAAAGACATTGGATTCTACAGACAGAGGAGTGGCATTTCTGATTGATTATCAAGAGCAGTCTGTCTTTCATGCCGGTGATTTAAATGCATGGGTATGGGAAGAGGATTCCAAGGCAGAGAAGCAGGATATGATAACCAGATATCAAAGAGAGGTTGATAAACTGATGCGGATTCCGTTAAATATTGCATTTCTGCCTCTGGATCACAGACTGGAGGACAACTATGATATGGGAATACATTATTTTATGGAACATGTGAATACGGAGTATATATTTCCGATGCATCTTTGGGGACGTTACAGCACAGTCACAAAATTCAGGGATTCCCTGCCAGGTACCGGGCAAAGAAGTAAAATTGTCAATGTAACGCATCCGGGACAACAGTGGGAATACGAAAAAGCTGAATTAAAAGAAATAACAGATAAAAGGAGATTGGGATGATTCAGGATATAGAAC
>CAMKHH010000233.1 GCA_946412445.1 uncultured Eubacterium sp. | reverse complement strand
AGTCTTTCTTTCCATTTTTTGTTCATCTTAGTTGTCACCTCCGCTCAATGATAATCTGATTCTCGGATCCAGGATACCCATGATGATATCACTGAGCAAGTTGCAGATTACGGTCAAAATCGCAATCAAAAGCAATACCGCCTGTACAACCGGCATGTCCTGAACGATAATAGAGTTGAGAAGGAGGTTTCCCATACCTGGCAAACCAAATATTTTTTCGATGATAACGGCACCAGAAATCAGCCAAGGAATTGACATGAACACCAGTGTAGTAACCAGAATTAATGAATTTCTAAGTACATGCTTAATCAAAACAGTTTTCTTTGGAAGTCCCTTTGCATAGGCTGTGGTTACATATTTTTCGTTAAAAACTTCCAATACTTCTGTTTTAGTGATACGGAGCGTCCCCCCCATACCGGTAAGTACGGTTACTGCAATTGGAAGTACCCAGTTTTCAGGCTGTGCATAACCACTAATTGGCAGTACACCAAGCTTTACACTGAAGAACAGGATGAATAGCGCTGCCAGCCAGAACGACGGCACTGCGGTGAGCAGCAGCGAAAAGTTAACTGTAAATCGGTCAAAAAAACCGTCTTTCTTTACCGCACACAACAGTCCCAGTGGCAAGGCAATCACAAGCTCCAAAATCAGCGACCATACACAAAGCGTTAAACTGTAAGGAATCCTCTGTTTCATTAAATCCCAAACATCACTCTTGTATCTTGTGGATGTTCCGAAATCTCCGTGGAGAATGTCTGACGCCCAGTTCTTGTACTGGGTAAAAAATGGCAGGTCATAGCCCATTTCATGGGCAATTTCTGCTTTTCTTTCTTCCGATACTTTACGGTCTACGACCATATCTACCGGATCACCTGGCATCATGTACATTAAGCTGAAAACCAGGAAAGATACGCAGATAACTAAAAGCAGTCCCTGCAGAATTCGTTTGATAGTATAATTTCTGATAATTACATCTCCCTTCTTTATTTGTTGCTAAATATAACATACAAAGAGCTAAATAAAATTCCCCTTACACTCTCTGATAAATTCTGTTGTAGCATCTCACGCCCCATGCTTTTCCATCTCTAAGGAAAAAGCGGAAGGAACTGACTCTTCGGGTCGGATCCTTTTCAGCAAATACCGCAAATGCCAAGCCGCCGCAGTATTTTAGGATTCCTTTCATCCCGTTATAATCCACCTTTAATATGCCGTCCTCATAAGTAACGATGGTATGTGCCGGCAGGCCTTCATTGCTGAAATAATCCCCGCAGAGCATTTCCGGCTGGCTGAACTCTTTGCCATTTGGCACGGTCCAATGATGTTTTGTTTCCAGCGGAAGTCCTAGTGCAAAATTATATAACACCCACAAAAATTCCTCTACATCGACATCGCCCTGATTGCAAAGGACAGTGCCGCTGTAGCCGGTTTCTGTAAATCCACCCATAGAAGATACGCCATGAAGTCCGCCGGTGTGCTGGCAAATCTGCATACCTCCAATCAGATTTTTCGTAAGACCTAAACAATAGAAGGGTTCCTTCCTGAGTGGGAATTCTCTTCCCACCATCAGTTCTACTGCTTCTTTCGGGATAACCTGGCTGCCTTCCCACATACCGTAATCTGCCAGCATCTTGTAATATCTGGTCATGTCGCTTGCTGTGGACTTTACACAGGCGCAACCGCGGAAAGGTGGAAGCACCGACCAATTGTCATCCTCGTATATTTTGTTTTCTTCATAGTCTTTTTCAAAAAGACTGGTAATATTACCCTGTGCCAAAATCTTTGCCTCACTTGCGTCAAGATCCAGAACAGAGCGAGTCATGCCTAAAGGTTTAAATATCCGTTCAGTCAAAAACTCTTCCAAGGTGATTCCTGCTGCCATATCCACTACATAGGAGAGAAGTGCATAGCCGTCATTGGAATAACTCATGAATTCGCCCGGCGCACCAAGCGGCGTATAATCGCCCTGTGCCAGATAATCTACAACCTGATCGATGGTTTCCATCTTGTTCGGCGCTGTTTTTACCATATGGCGATACCAGTCATTGTCCTCTTCGGCACTGTTCATCGCGATGGACCATTCCAGCGGAGGAAGAGGCGGAATACCTGCTCTGTGCATAGCGATGACTCTCAGTGTCACGCATTCATCCGGAGCGCCTGGAATATGTAAACTTGGAAAATACTTGGTAATCGGATCATCCAGGCTCAGCTTTCCTTCTGCATGAAGAATGCAGCATGCCAGCGCCGTCATAGATTTACTCATAGAGGCTATGCCAAAAACCGTATTTTCATCTGTCGGCAAATTCTTTTCTATACTTCTATATCCGAAGCCTCTTTCGAAGATGGGTCCCTCCGGTCCGCGAAGGGATACAGCCATGCCCGCATATCCTTTTTCCTGAAAAAGCTTCTCTAAATACTGATTCAATACTTCTTTATCTTGTTTCATTGTCTTTCCTTTTGTCTGTTCATACGTCATTCGAACTTATAAAAATAATCTGACAGATTATTTGCATATATAAACAGCAATTTTTATGCCAAACTTATTTATCTAAATTCCTGACGTACTTCTAACGATTTTCTATCCTTAATGCACCCCATAATAGGATACATTAATAATTAAATCCTGTTTCAACTCATTTTAATCTTCTTCCGCTGAACAAAATCACTTTTTCAGCAAGCACTTCCATCGGATCTACATAAAAATCTGACAATCCGTTATCGGCTTTGATGACGGACAGTTCCGTGCATGCCATAATTGCTTTTTGGCAGCCGGCACTCTTTACCGCTTCTTCAATTCTATCCCAAGAGGCTGCATCCCAGACAAGTCCACTCTTAATTCGGTCATAAATCTGATACATGACTTCCTTTTGTATTTCCTCAGACGGCGCATAAGCTGTAAGCCCCGCCGCTTCCATATGTTTTTGATAGAGTCCTGTTTTGATGGTCCCATCCGTTGCAAGGACAGCAACTTTTGCGCCCGGCGTTTCTCTTGCAATGGCATCAACAGTTTCTTTAATCATGTGAATAAAAGGAACCTTGAGTTGATCTACCATCATTTCTCCAAAGAAATGTGCTGTATTGCAGGTAATACAAATCGCTTCGCACCCGCAGTTCTCAAGAACTTTTGCGTCTTCCAAAAGCTGAGAATACACTTTATCATATTCACCGCTTAAAATGGCGCCAGTTCGATCCGGCATAGATGAATCACTGTAAATGACCATCCTTACATGATCCTGGTCGCAATCTGCAGCAGTCTTTTCTGTTACAAGTTTATAAAAGAGCTGCGATGCCATCGGTCCCATGCCGCCTAACACTCCAATCTTTTTGTCCATATTGTTACTTCTCCTTATTTTTTAGGCTGTCTTAATTTAAAGAGCAATTTATATGCCAATTTTACCACAGTATTCAATTTTTTTATATCGCTGTTTTCCCCCTTTTTTCATCACGCTTCTTCCAGTATTTTGTGTTATAATCCTATTAAATCATATTTCACCACATTTTCCCTTTTGTTTTTGCTCGTTTTAGGCTATACTATTCTTATTAAATTATCCCGTGCATTTTTTGCTCAAGCGAGGTGTTTTCATGAACAATTCAAAAAGAGTTATCATTATATATAGAACGTCCAACAACAAGAACGCTATTGATTTTATCAAAAATAATCTGGAGGACATCTTTGGCGAACATATCGTATTCACCAACT
>CAMKHH010000232.1 GCA_946412445.1 uncultured Eubacterium sp. | reverse complement strand
CATTTACCTTAGTTTTAAAGCTCACCTTCAATGATTTGTAGGCTTTAATCTCATTACGGCCTGCCTCAGTGAAGCTCACTGTAATCACGTGCTTACCATCGCCGTCAAGTGTGTCTGTAACATCATAGTTTCCGGACGGGCTGATAGGCAGACCAGATACAGGCGGCAGCCCGGTTATTTCCACACTGCCCGGTACAAAATCGAGCGCTGGATCCAGAACATCGACAATATCGTACTGCTTTGCTTCGTCAATATCTTTCGGAATTGAAACATTAATATCCCATGTTACGATATCACCTACATTAACAGAAGGAGTCTCGGTTGTTTTCTCAACGCTGATTGTCTCATTTTTCGGATAAACATGGACATCTGTAAGCCATCCATCACCATTTGGATTAGCCATCGGAACTGAAACGATGAATGGAGCCGCAGGGGAAGTAACCTGTGCGTCATATTGCTCCTCTACCAGATAATATCCGGTTGGAAGATTGTTGGCTACAGCGATACCATTTTCATCCGTCGTAACAGTAGGAGGATTTACCGGTGCAAGTGTAAACTCTTTATCGTCAGCATCAGTAACTTTCGACTTATCTGTGCTAATCGTATAAGCACCCGGTTTCGGAAGGTTTCCTTGTCCGTCCGGAACTACCTTGTAAATATTAAAGGTAATATTTTCTGCCGGTACTGCTCCTTCCGGAATCTTATCTTCTCCTAGTTGCGTACCATCACTTGGGAGTCCTGCATTGTCAAGATCATCCATCAAATACTTATGAATGTGCAGGTTTCCTTTTTCCGGAATCGCCGGATCACCTTTCGCAGTAAATGCTGTGGTAGCAATCATACTGATGGACATTACCATGGTCATCAGCAGTGCTGTCAGTTTTCCATTTTTTCTCATTCCTAAATCTCCTTTTCTTGTTTTGTTATATGTAATCTGTGGATATAATCCACAGGTACATTAGTGTGTCATGGCTTTCTTTTGCGGAAAACAATAATCAGAATTATTGCCGTTCCTATCAGTACAATACCGCCGATTGTGAATAATAATACTCCAAAGCCACCGGCAAAGGGCAAATTAATCTGAGGATAATTTGCAAGTGAAAGAGATCCATCATCCTCCAGTTTAAATGCCGGAGGTGTCTCACCGCGTGCACTGATATGAATATCCTCCGCCGCGGTGTCAACCTGTAACAGCCACTGCCCGCGCGGAAGCTGATATCCTGTTTTGGTCTTCGTCTCAGCGAGCATGTAATCACCGGTTGTCAACAGATCAAAAAATACCTTACCATCTGTATCACTCGTGACCGTGTATTTCGGATTTTCTATGTCCCAGCATGAATTGCTGTCCGCAATCGTTGAATGCTGATCAGAGCTGGTATGTCCTTCTTTACATGGATAAATCTCAAATTCCACCCCTGACAAGGGATTTCCTCTTTCATCCGTCTTTATAAATTCAAAAGGCATGCCTTCTTTCACATACAAGGTCAGATCAATGTTATACTGTACATCGTTGATGTAAGCCTTAACTCCTTGGGGAATACCGGTTGCATCTCCAATACCCGCACCTGCAACTTCATCCGAAGGAAGGTTTTTAATCTTGTTGAAGCGTAGATAATATCCCTGCTCTGCATCCTTATGAACCGTATAGGTAACATCCACTATTTCCTTTTCCGTAAGCTCACGGTCGTTCGGCTGCTGCGCTGAGTATTCATATTTATTGTAGTAGTAGGTGATTGGAATCGTAATTTCATCACCATCTTTCAGGTCTCCCGAAAATTCTTTTGTTCCCATGACCGTTCCGTCGTGTGCGGTCATCGTAAGCTTACCGCCTTTTATAGTGGCTGTATCTGCAGCCTTTTTCCATGCTACTGCAGCATTGCTTGTAAAGCTTACATCTTGAATCTTCGCCTCCTGTAATGCAGTGGCCGAATAGCTATACGCTGTATCATTCAGATTATCCAGTGCAGCCCCCAGCTGCAAGGTCGTATGATTCTCTGTTTTATCCGTATCATTTTCTACCTGGACACCCACCGAATACTTAGAAGGATTCACGGTAATTGTTTTCGTATCAGTACGATACCGTCCATCTGCCAGCATCCAATAGTAGGTAATCATATATTTTCGGGGTTTGCTGATATCCTCATTAAACGGAAACTCGCCATTCCACTTTTGCTCGGATATCGTCGTCCCATCTGCGGTTCCCGGTCCTGTCACCTTAACCGATCGGTCTGCAACCAGGTGTTCTGATCCCATCCCTGTGACATTATCCTGTACAAAGCTGCCGTCGGCATTTTGTTTTGCCCGCCAGATTTCGGTGTACATCCATGCATCCCTGCTGGCTGAAAAGTTTGTTTCCATATTTGTAGTGGGTACTGCCCAAAACCTTTTGCTGTCCGATATCCCCCGGTTTTTGAAGCCGACCAAATTTCACTGTTATGCGGACCAACTACAAGGTTTTCCGTAATTTTGTCCATCATGGTCAGGCTGACATCCTCCCGGTGATCATATCTGTTCCCGGCCTCCATCTCCTTGTCATCACCCGCATCCAGCGCCATATAGGAGATGAGACGAATCGTCCTGTATCCAGTCTGTCCTCCGACAGTATCTGAAAGCTTAAACCAGTCCATACCGGGACTCTTAATGTGAAGCGTTCCGTTGACAAGTTCCATCGCTGTTCCATCCGGAGAACCGTCTCCATCCGTATCAACAGGCGCTCCGCCCTGTATCATATGTTCCCAGGTGCTTTGACCTTTTAATGCTACATCAGTAATAATCTCGCGTACCGTATCATACGTATATTGATTTCCCTGATGGCCTTCTGCTCCCGGAAGACGGGCATAGAACACTTTTTCTCCTGAGCGGACTCCGTCAGCATTCCAGTCATAGCCCTCATCCCAGGTATCCAGACTAATGGTCGAGGTAGAAGCCAGTGAATAAGCCTGCACACGATTTGCCCGTTCGACCGTACCCCAGACAGATGGATCCGCATAAAAAAACGATTGCAGCTGTGGATAATATCCCTCTACATACTTCCAGTCACCCGGCTGCGTAAACCCTCTGAATCCACCTGTCAGTACACCTGGTTCCGGCACGAGTCCATTTTTCCCTGAAGCAAGACCGATGCCTCCCTTTCCGCTTGTAGAAGTCAGAACTCCTGTAACTCCTGGCCTGTTTTTACTGTCCCCAGCCAGCCATTCACGCATCGCAGTCGTCTGTTTGTCATAATAACAGTTCTTCAATGTATAGTTCGAAGACGCTGCCGTAGTGGAATAAAATCCACCTACTGTTTTAGGATTGTCCAGGTCGATATCAAAATTACCGACCTCTCCTGCGGCATAGCAGTTCGTAAGTGTATTTACCGATCCTTCACTGGCTGTCTCGCCCACGATAAACCCGCCTTGCTCTGTAGGCTTGGTCCGCATGCCAACAAGTGCAGTACTGTAACAATTGGTAAATGTGCGGCTATTATCCTCTGCGTCCCAGGCAAAACCGGCCATCCTGGAATATCCTTCCACTTTTCCGGAGGAATAACAGTTCGTGAAGCTTTTTGCCAAAAAGCCCACAAAGCCGGAAGTCATTGCGGATCCATAAACCTCATTCGTGGCAAAGCAATCTTTCATTACCGTGCGGTACCCAAAGCATGGGCTGAACCCCGCCGAATGACCTCCTGTTCCACACACCAGATTGTCCGCTGCAAAAGA
>CAMKHH010000231.1 GCA_946412445.1 uncultured Eubacterium sp. | reverse complement strand
CTTACAGGTGCGCCCAAAGACTGGGCGGACGATATTGAACTTGTAATTTTCAAAATCCGTATGCCCCGTATCCTGGCAGGTGCGCTGATTGGTGCAGGACTGGCATCAGCAGGAGCTGCTTATCAGGGTTTGTTCCGCAATCCGATGGTATCACCGGATGTTTTAGGAGCTTCTGCCGGTGCGGGTTTTGGGGCCGCATTTTCCCTTTTGCTGGGGCTTAATTTTGCAATGGTATCTGTTAATGCATTTATCTGCGGACTTTTGGCAGTAATCGTGGCCTATCTGATCAGTACCAGGGTAAAGCAGAATCCAACGCTTGGTATGGTACTCGCCGGAATCATGATCAGCTCTCTGTTCTCTTCTGGCACCTCGTACATCAAATTAATTGCGGACCCCAATAATACACTGCCGCTTATCACTTACTGGTTGATGGGAAGTATTTCATCTATTCGTGTTAACGAACTTATATATGCCAGCGTTCCGATATGCCTTGGTATGCTTGTGCTGTATTTACTAAGATGGAAAATGAATCTGGTTGCGGTCGGAGAAGATGAAGCACGTTCCATGGGAATCAATACAAAGGTCATGCGGATTATTATTGTGGCGGCCTCGACGCTGATATCATCAGCATGTGTTTCAATCAGTGGTATGATCGGCTGGGTGGGACTTGTGATTCCCCACTTTGCCAGACTGGCAGTTGGACATGATTATCGTGTGATGCTCCCAATGTCCATGCTTATGGGGGCGAGTTTTCTGATGATTGTTGATAATTTTGCAAGGCTGCTTGCTACGCAGGAAATTCCAATCGGTATCCTGACAGCTTTTGTCGGGGCTCCCTTTTTCCTGTATCTGATATTGAACAGGGGGGATAAGATATGAAGCTTACTGTAAATGATCTCAGCTTCTCATACAAAACCCGAAAGATTTTAAATCACGTAAACTTTTCGGCGGATACGAAACGGTGTGTCTGTCTTCTTGGAGAAAACGGTGCGGGGAAAACGACCTTATTCCGCTGTATTCTTGGATTACTTAAGGGCTATGAAGGTGAGATTCTCGTGGATGGTGAGGATTGCAAAAAGAAGTCTGTCAAGGAGAGGGCTCGTATGATATCCTATATCCCTCAGGCAAACCTCCCCACGTTCAACTATTCTGTATTTCAAACTGTGCTGATGGGAACGAATCCTCTGATGGAAAATTTTCATACGCCCGGGGAAAAAGAGAGGCAGCTTGTTTTTGAGAAACTTGAAATGCTTGGCATTTCTCATCTGGCAGAGCGTGGATATGCGAATCTGTCCGGAGGTGAGCGCCAGCTTGTCCTCATTGCACGGGCTCTGGTTCAGAATTCGGATATTCTGATTATGGATGAACCCATCGCAAATCTGGATTATGGAAATCAATTCCGTATCATGGAAAAGGTGAAGAAACTTGCAGAGCAAGGCTATCTGGTTATCCTTTCAACCCATAATCCGGAACATGCTCTGCTATTTGCCGACCAGGTTCTGGTTTTAAAAAACAATAACATTGTTTTGAGCGGTGCTCCGAAAGAGATATTAAAGCCGGAAGTGATCCAAAACATTTACGGAATCACGGTGGAACTGAAAAATATCAGCACGGAAAACGGCATGGTATCTGTATTTGTACCATGCCTGGATCTGTGAAGTAATTCAAACATTCACCATATCCATATGTCTCAAAAGTTCCGGTTCCTGCTGTCTGATATGGGTTTCAAGTGTACCCCGGTCAACCAATGCGGGCACCACGCTTTGCCTGGAAATACAGAATCCGGCGGCATACGTTGCGATTTTTACCGATTTCTCCAGAGTATACCCCTCTATGAGGTAGGAGGCCAATGCAGAGATGAAGGCATCAGCTCCCCCGGTGGTATCTACGGAGACGAAATCGGCCGCAGGGAAATATTTTTCGATTCCCTCGCTTTTCAGATAACAGCCTTTAGAACCAAGTGTAATAATAATAGTTCTGGCACCATTCTGAAAAAAGTATGCTGCCTGTTCTTCGATTGTCTGATATTGCGGGCAGAGGACAGAGGCCTCTTTTCGGTTTGGTACCAGAATATCTATGTTTTTCATCAATTCTTCCGGAACTGTTTTCAATGCAGCCGGTTTCAGTATATTTTGTGCCCCATATTTTTTGGCGGTCTTTGCTGCCTCACTTATAACGGGCAGACTAAGCTCTGAGGAAAGCAGGCAGTATCCGGCATTACGGAAGAGATGCTGCCTGTTTTGAATGTTTTCGGGAGACAGATTGCCATTTGCCCCGGAGAGAATGGTTATGGCACTTTCCCCGTCGTTCTCCAGATAGATATAAGCCCTGCCGGTCTGTGATTTTAAATCCCGATGAATCCCTTGTGTGAGAACATGTTCCTTTTCGAGTGTCTCATAAATCAATGATGAGTCAGCGTCATTTCCCACTTCCCCAATTAAAGAGACTTCACGTCCGAGCTTGGAGACTCCCACAGCCTGATTTGCGCCCTTACCGCCCAGAGTAGTAGCGGTGCTTAAAATCCGCGTGGTTTTTCCGGACTGAGGGAGCATGTCCACATTAAAGGTACAGTCCATATTAATGGTTCCTACGACAACTATCTTCTTTGAACGGAGGTAAGAAGGAGTACTTATACTGGCCTCGCTGTCAAAATTACTCGCAGCATGAAAAAGATAGGCAGATTCTCCGTCCTGGATTTTTTCACACTTCTTAATCAATTCACTGCATACATAGTATCCGAATTCCCGATAGGGTATCTTCAGGCTGGAGATATTGGGATAAGAGATTGCCTCCCGCACGTCATCCTTTAAACTTACCAATGATAAATCAGAGGGAACATAATGGTGCAGTCTGCTCATCTGTTCAAAAAGCATCAGAGATGAAGCATAGTGGGAGCTGACAATTCCTGTTATATGATACGTGGCAAGCTTTTGTATATAGTCAGGATCTGAAATATAAAGCTGCATGCTGTCGGTATAAGGTAACTGATGATCGAAAAGGCATTCTTTAAAGCCTTTCGAAACTAACTGAGAGCGCCTGCTTTTCTCTTTCAGAAGGCAGGCGATTTTTGTGTGCTTGTGTTCCAGAAGCTTTTGCGTTAATTCATAGCCCATCTGTGTAAAATCAATGTTATAAGAAGGAAAGGAATCAGAACCGCCTATGTAACAGACAGGGATGTTCTGATCTATAAAATAATGCTCATGCTGCTTGCTGCTGTCCTCCACTGGTTCCCAAATCAATCCATCCACCCTGTTCTTTATAAGGGAAGTAATGTGCTTTAATTCTGTTTCTGTGCTGCTTTTACTGTCGAAAAGCAGGATGTTATATCCGTGCTCCTGCGCAGACTGGAGAATACCGGTAAGCATCAGGTTTGTCTGGGAGGCTGTGCGAAGAAGCACTCCGAGCAGAAAGGTTTTGGCATTGGAAAGGTCTTTTACCATACCATATGGAGTGTAATTATATTCCTTTACAATCTTTAATACCCGGTTACGTGTCTCTGAATTGATGTTCTGGTCTTTATTGTTAATGATTTTAGAAACCGTTGAAATTGATACTCCGGCCAGGTTTGCGATTTCTTTTATTGTCATGATGTATCCTCTTTCTGCTTTTTTTACATTATGAAGGATTTTCAGAGGTTTGTCAATAGAATTGTCTATCATATATAGTAGATATGCACAGGAAAACTATTGAGAAAATAGTTTTATTTAACAAAATATTATTTTAATATTGACATTATAGG
>CAMKHH010000230.1 GCA_946412445.1 uncultured Eubacterium sp. | reverse complement strand
ATTACAGATTGTATCAACAATGTCCATTCCCTCCACAACATAACCAAATACTGCATACTCCTTGTCTAGAAACAGACTGTCCTCATGAACGATAAAAAACTGCGAAGATGCACTATCCGGGTCCTTAGAACGCGCCATGGAAATTGCTCCTCTGGTATGCGAAAGCGTATTATTAACACCATTATTAGCAAACTCTCCTTTAATTGTGTCTAAGGAACCACCGGTCCCATCTCCTTTTGGATCACCGCCCTGCATCATAAACCCTTTTATAATTCTATGAAATGTCAATCCGTCATAGAAACCGTCGTTCGCAAGCATTATAAAATTATCAACTGTAATCGGTGCCTGCTGCGCATCCAATTCCAGTTTGATGGTACCATAATCCTTAATTTCAATTTCCACTTCTTGCTTTCCTGTCGCTTCCTTCTTGGAAGTTTCTGCTTGTTTACCACACCCACTCATTAACAGGACAGCCAAAACAGCCATGCTTATAAAATATAGTCCTCTTCTCAACCTCTTCTCTCCTTCATTCATATGCAAGGCAGTACCGGCATCCACACGCGCATCTGGTTTACACCACGGTTGCCCCAGGTATAATAGGGAATGGCCGTAATGCTTACTTCCTCCACTCTAGGCGGTTCCTCCGAATACAGTTCTTCACTGCTTACGAGCTTCGACCCTTTCAGCTTCAAAATAACATTTCCACTCAAAACGCCTTCGTCTACCATACTTATCTTTGCATTTTCTATATTGGATATCCGGATGGACTGAAGATTGCTGCCATTGTCTATTCCCTCAAAGCAATACACAATCGGTCCGCGCATCAGCGCCACGCATCCCGCATCTTCCATAACATTTTGGTTTGCATACACCTTCCGTACCGGAAGTTCAAAACGGATTTCAATGGAATCAGCGTCCGCCCATATACGATGGATATAAAGATAGCCATCCTTTTTATTACCCTCTATATCAAAGACTTCACCATTTACCGTTACCTTCTCATCCTTTACATATCCGGGAATATGAATCGCAACTGTGAATGGTTTATCACTTTTGGACTTAACCCGATAATCTACTTCACCTGTCCATGGATACCTGCTCTCTATTGTAATATCCGCTTTTTCCAGCCTTGCATCCTGCCCGATAAACAGGTGGGAATAAATGGTGTCTTCGCTTTCATCCCATGCGTATTTCCCGAGGGATGTCATTATACGCACAAGATTCGGAGGGCAACACGCACACGCATACCAGCCCGGACGTTCCGGAAGTACATGCTTATGTCCATAGAGTACTCCCGAAATACCCGGATTGACTTCGAGGGGATTGACATAGAAAAACTTCTTTCCATCCAGCTGCATTCCGCTGATAATTCCGTTGTACAATGCCCTCTCCATCACATCAGCATATTTTCCGTCCGCCCGGGACTTTAACATCTGCTTGGCAAAAAACACAAGCCCAATGGATGCACATGTCTCCGCATACACGGTATCGTTCGGCAGGTCATAGTCAATGGTAAATGCCTCACCAGACACCGTGGAGCCGATACCGCCCGTAATATACATTCTTTTATTGACCATATTATTCCAGAGCGTTTCACATGCCTCAAACAGCCTCTCATCCTTATCTTCCGCTGCAAGATCCGCCATTGCAGTGTACATATAGACTGCCCGGACGCTGTGTCCTACCGCCTCTTTCTGCTCGTATACAGTTGTATGGCTCTGGTTGTATTGTGTATCCTCCGCATCCATACCGTATTGACCGAAATGAACCCAGCCCCTTTTTTCCAGCTCTTCCTTAAAGTAATCCGGATTCCTGCCACGCTCATCGATAAAATATCTTGCAAGGTCCTTGTACCCCTGTTTCTTGGTTGTCTTATACATCTTCATCAATCCGATCTCAATCTCCTGGTGACCAGGAATTCCGCGCTCTTTGTCTATGCCAAAACGCTCCGCAATATGGCGTGCCATACGCTCCATCACACGTAAAAGCTTATCTTTCCCGGTTGCTTCGTAGTAAGCAACCGCAGCCTCCATCATATGGCCTGCACAATAAAGCTCATGGCATTCCAAAAGGTTCTGCCATCTTTTCTCAGGCTCCTTAATCGTAAAATATGTATTGAGATAACCATCCTTCTGCTGTGCTTTTGCAATCGAATTGATAATTTCATCGGTTCGTTTCTCAAGCTCCTTATCTGACTTGATTGCCAGGGAATATCCTACACCCTCAATCCATTTGGCAAGGTCCGAGTCCTGAAAGACCATCCCATAGAATTTTCCCTTTGTCTCGCCAGCTGCGATACGGAAGTTTTCGATGGCATGACTTTTCTCCACACCCTCGACCCGGTCGTTCAGGATATCCTCCTGAAATGGAATCACGACATCTGTAACAAGCTTTTGTGTCTTCGACCAGAAATCATCTTTTATAGTAACTTGTGAAACATTGATTTCTTTTGGTATATTCCCTTCATATATAGTACCTTTATCCATCTTCTGCAATCCTCCATAACCGTTGCCCCAAAATATGTTCTTCTATTGCAGCGTCACGCAGTAACCGGCTTCTCTAAATACGGTTTTTATACGCTCTATGTCGCTGTCCTCCGGTGCGGAAAAATTCTGTGTACACACTCTCTTAAGCCTTGCATATTTATCTCTGCCAAAATCGTGATACGGCAGAAGATCAATCTGCCGTATGGCAATCTTATGTTTCATCAGCCACTCTTTTAAATCATTTATGGATGTCTCATCCACATTTACATCCCGAACCAGGATAAGACGCAGGATAATATCCGCACCCCATTCACTTAAAGCTCTTAAATTTTCCAAAATCCGCTTGTTTTCAACCCCTGTATACCGAAGATGCTCTTCGTTATTATACAACTTCAAATCATATAAAAACAAGTCGGTGAGGGGATATATTCGCCTGAAATTCTGAAGTGACGTATACCCACAGGTATCGATTGCCACCGATATACCCATTCTTTGGAGCTCCCCTAATAGTTCTGTAATGTAATCCATATCCATTGCCATAACTTCACCGCCTGAGAGCGTCACGCCGCCGCCGGACTGGTCATAGAACAGCTGGTCTTTCCTAAGAAGCTCCGTCAGTTCCTGAACAGAATACTGTCTGCCAATGCGCTCCGTATGCCCATCTTTCCCTATAAAAAGCTCATGTTCCGGTGCCTGGCTCTCCGGATTGTGGCACCAGAGGCAACGCATGGGGCAGCCTTTAAAAAACACCGTTGTCCGAATGCCGGGACCGTCATGTACCGAAAACTTCTGAATATTGAAAATATACGGCTGCTTCATGGTTTAAGTTCCTTATGATTACTGCCTATCAATGCTTCGATTTCTGCAATCTCCCTCGGTGTCACTGCGGAGAGATTCTCGCAGCCGTCTTCCGTTACCAGGCAATTATCTTCCAGACGGAATCCGATGCCCCACGCTTCATGATAGATTCCGACATCTATACAGAATACCATGCCCTGTGCAATCACATCCACCTTCTCTACCATGTCATGTACATCAAAACCGACATGGTGCGCTCCTCCGTGCCACATATACTTGCCGATATCCTCATAGTTGTCCAGCACACCTGCTTCTTGAAGACACTTAAAGTTGTATTTACGAATTGTAAGATCCACATCCTTCATCTTCATTCCCGGTTTGATAATCCCGAACATATAATTCGATGTTTTCAGTGCACACTCATAAAGCAGCCGCTGCCTGTCAGAGAACTTACCATTG
>CAMKHH010000229.1 GCA_946412445.1 uncultured Eubacterium sp. | reverse complement strand
TTCTCATACTGCTTCTTCCCCCAATCCTTTATCTCCAATGTCTTATAAATCAAATCCGGATTTTTACCGTTATCTCCAATCGAAAACAGCGCCGTATTCATACCGTGGAAACTTAAGGAAGGCGTCTCCGGTACATAGCTGACATCCTTGTCTCCGGCTGCACAGGCACCGGCAACCTTTCCTTCTTCCAATGCCTGAGGCCAGATACCATAGTTCATTCCACGGTATTGGGCACAATCACCTGCAGCATAGATGCCGGGAATATTGGTTTCCATATGCTCATCCACAACAACAGAGCGTTCTACCTGAATTCCGGCTTTCACGGCAAGCTCCACGTTTGCTCTGACCCCGCAGGATACAATTACAAGCTGTGCCGGATATATAGTCCCGTCCTCCAGCCTTACACCGGTCACTTGTTCCTCTCCTTCAATTGAATGGATGCTGACGCCCGTATAAATCTGAATTCCCAGATTTTCACTGATGCTTTTCAACATCTTTCCCGCCTCATCATCCAGCTGACGTCCCATCAGTTGTGGAGCCAGCTCCAGAACCGTAACCTTACACCCGGCCTTTTTCAGCTCCCAGGCTGCCTCTAATCCCAAAACGCCTCCGCCGATTACCACAACCTCTGTAACATGATCCATCATAGAGGCAATTTTCCGGGTATCTGCCACTCTTCGGATAGCGATAACTTCTTCCTTCTCAGAACCCGGAATAGGCGGAATAAAAGATTCGGAGCCCAATGTATAAATCAGTCTGGTATATTGCAGACGTGTCTGATCGGATAGCAGGACTTCTTTCTTCTCTGTGTCAATGTTTTCAACTCTTCTGCCCAAAAGCTGATAGATTTGATTCTCCTCATACCACTGTTCATCCTCTACTGCAATTTGGCCGGCATTAATATCCGCCATTAAAGCCTTGGTCAGCATAGGGCGGTTATATGTGGAGCAATCCTCCTCGGACACCATCACGATGGAACCTGTCTTATCTCTCTTTCGAATTTCCTTTGCCGCACTGATTCCGGCTGCTCCATTCCCCAATATAACATAAAAATTATTACTGTCTTTTTGATAACCCGTTTCACTGGCTTCCACCGGGACAAAGTTTTCCTTGCCTACGCCGCAGACAGGACAGACCTCCAAAGATGAATCAAAGATTTCACCACATACCATACATTTGACCAGTTTTGCGGGTCCCTGTGCTATCTTTGGATTTTCTTTCTCCTGAAGAACGCAGCCAAAATTATATCCATATTCAAAGGCATCCATCTGTTCCACCTCGCTGGGTCTGAAATGAACCCGAAAAGGATCCAGAACCCTCATGCGAAGCTGCTTCAGACGTTCCACAATATGAGGCACACCTTCTCCGCTCCATCCATAGCTTCCAAATGCACTGGCCAGCTTACCGCTATGCGTTACCGCAGACAGTGCGGTGGTAAGATCCCATATGGGTTTCAGCGCATCTCCTACAATCGTTGGTGTGCCGAATAATATCCCATCGGCAAATCCCAGTTCAGCCAACACCTGTTCCTGTGATGCCGTAACCATATCATAGACGCGGACATCCACCTCTCCGCTGTCCCGGATTCCCTGTGCAATCTTGTCCGCCAGCATACCTGTATAGCCATATGCACTTACATACGGGATAATGACTGTCTTTGCAGGGTTCGGATTCACCACAGTACTCCACTCCCTGTAGATATTGCGGATGAAATCAATCTTATCATCCAGAACCGGTCCGTGCCCGGTACAAATCATAGATATATCCAAATCTTCAATACGGTCAAGGGCTTTCAGCATATATGACTTGAATGGGCCGATAATACAGTCATAATAATACTTAAGGGCTCTCATATAGCCTTCCTGATCCGTGACCTTACTGACAAGAACATCATCAAATGCATAATGGGCACCAAAGGAATCACAGGTTACCAGAATCTGTTCCTCTTCAATATAAATATACATTGTATCCGGCCAGTGAAGATTTGGCACCACCATGAATCTGAGGGTTTTATCCCCAATCTTCATCTCCTGGTTATCCTTGACAGGAATGCTGAAGAATTCTCTGTTCGTAATCTGTTTCAGAAAACCAATTGCACATCCGGTTGCAACAACCTTCAGCTGCGGATTTAAGTCCAGAAGCCTGCCGATAGATCCGGCATGGTCCGGTTCGGTATGGCTTACAATAAGATAGTCAATATCCGTAACATCGATTTCTTCCTTTAATTTGTCCAGATATTCATCAAAAAAAGGCTCTTTTGCAGTATCAAACAGTATCGTCTTATCTCCTGCCTTCATGATATAAGAATTATAAGTTGTACCAAATTCCGTATACATGATGATATCAAATACCTTCAGATCTTTATCTACAATTCCGGCCCAGTAAAAATTTTTTCTCAGTTCCATAGTTTTCATACACTTCTACCTCTTTATTGTTTCCGTTCTGTCTGTAAAACCAGTACAGCATTGCACGAACGTTCCATGCAATGCTGTAATTTGTATCATATTCTAACTGCTTAACCTTCAACAACAATAAACATATCCTTGCTTGCACCGCAAAGAGGGCATACCCAATCATCCGGAATATCTTCAAAAGCTGTTCCGGGTTCAATTCCTCCATCAGGATCTCCTACCTCCGGGTCATAGATGTAGCCACACGGTTCACATTCATATTTTGTCATATCAGAGTACCTCTCTTTTCGCTAATAATAGTATCTGTTACTGTTTTTATCATACCTTATTGGACGCAAAATGTCAATATAAATAATACTTAAGTAACAAGTTTTTATACAAAACCATTCTCTTCTAAAAATTCATGCGCAACATCCTTTGGCTCCATCTGCAGTTCATCCACCTTATAGTTAAGCTCTGCCATAACCGGATCAGTTAAATAGTCTCCAAGCTCTTCTATTACCGGGATAATTTCAGGGCAGGAATCCGCAATTTCACTGTTTATAAGAGGAATGGCATAATATGGAGGGAAAAACTTCTTATCATCCTCCAACGTAACAAGCTGAAATTTCTTAAGCAGTCCATCAGTGGCAAAAGCATCTACCACCTGTGTATTATCATTCATCAAAGCCTGGTATCTGGCTGAACCGTCAAGTCCCGTGGTATCTTGAAAAGACAGATTATATTTCTCTGTTAATCCGGGAAGACCATCCATGCGGTTCAGAAATTCCAGGGTGGTTCCTACCGTAAGCTGATCTCCCACCCGGGTCAAATCACTGATGGTTTTCAGTGAATACTTTTCGGCAGTATCTTCTCTTACAGCCAGCACATAAGTATTATTAAATCCCATCTGCTTAAGAACATTTATATCATATTTTTCTTTAAAATCTTCCTTCACCGTCTGATACACACTCTCCATATCCGGATTAGGCGGATATCCCAGGGTGTCCCCATAAGCTGTCCCGCTATAGTCAAAGTATAAGTCAATGTCATCATTCTTAAGGGCGTTAAAGCAGACCTGCGTACCGCCCAGATTAATTTTTCTTTCAACTTTTATATCTGTTTTAGCCTCGATTAAATCTGCAAACATATGTCCTAAAATATGCTGTTCCGTATAGTCCTTCGTTCCAATTCGAATTCGCCTGGAATCACTGTTGTCTTGACTGAACAGGTTCATAGATACAAGAAGTACAATCCCCAGCGCCGCCAGAGAAATTATGATTTTATCCGTTCTTCTGTTTTTTTTCAGTTTTTCTGTTGAGGTATTTTTCATCAGGCTGACCGGTGTTACCAG
>CAMKHH010000228.1 GCA_946412445.1 uncultured Eubacterium sp. | reverse complement strand
CGGCTGATGTGACAGGGCTGTTTTCACCGGAGATGCTGGAGGTATTTTCCGATCTTGGTTTGCAGGGGCAGATCAACGGGCTTTACGGACATACGTATATCGCTCAGGTAAACAGTGGGGTCTGTGTTTATGAAAGCACATCGGAAAAGAAGATGAAGCATAAGGGATATTTGTCGGATGGTACGGAATATAAGCTCGACAGCTCTTACAAAGAGGAGGATGCTCCTGAACTTGAATTCCATTTTCAGGATGTAGATTTCGCAAATCGGGGGATGAATATCCTGGTTTACGATCATCAAAACGGGATTGTGGTAGACCGGAGTACACTTGCCTACAGTGAGGCGACTGGCGGTCTGATGCTCATCAAAGAAAATCCGCGGCGTATGCTGGTGGAATTGGCTGGAAAGTGATAGAATAAAAATATCTGGGAAGAGCAGACAGTTTGACCGGCAAATGCACAAGGCGGTTGCGGTTTCACTGATTTTGCGGTGAAATGAGAGAGGAATAGGAGACAGAGATGAAATATATAGGGACATTTCGCGAGGGCGACAAAATAAATGAGATTTATCTGTGTAAATATAAGCAGTCGGCTACCGCGAAAAACGGAAAGATGTATGAAAACGTAATCCTGCAGGATAAAACAGGTACGATTGATGCAAAGATATGGGATCCGAATTCCTCAGGGATTGAAGACTTTGAAGTGATGGATTATGTATTTATCACCGGGGATGTCAACTGCTTTCAGGGAACGCTTCAGATGAATATCAAACGGGCGCGCAGAGCGCAGGATTCAGAGTATGTGGCGGCAGATTACCTTCCTGTCAGCGAAAAGAATATTGACGCAATGTTCGAAGAGCTGATGGACTGCATGAAGCAGGTGGAAAACCCGTACCTGCAGAAATTGATTCAGATGTATTTTGTGGAGAATGCCTCCTTTGTGGATGCTTTTAAGAAGCATTCGGCTGCGAAGACGGTACATCACAGCTTTGTGGGCGGCTTGCTGGAGCATACGCTTGGCGTTGTGAAGCTGTGTGAATGTTATGTGAAACAGTATCCTTATCTGAACAGAGACCTGCTTTTTACGGCAGCTCTGTTTCATGATATCGGAAAACTCAAGGAAATTTCGAATTTTCCGGAGAATGACTATACGGATGACGGGCAGCTTCTGGGGCACATTGTGATGGGGTGCGAGCTGGTTGGTTTTGGCTGCCGCCATATTAAAAATTTCCCGAAAAAACTGATGAGCGAACTTCAGCACTGCATCCTGGCACATCACGGCGAACTGGAATTCGGTTCTCCGAAGAAACCGGCTCTGGCGGAAGCAATGGCGCTTAATTATGCGGACAATACGGATGCCAAGCTTGAGACCATGCGGGAGATACTCAAAGGCGCGGGAGAGAATAAAGAATGGCTGGGGTATAACAAGCTTTTTGAGTCGAATCTGAGGAAGAGTACAGAATTTTAAGGATTGCGGGAACATATTTGAGGAAAAGGACGCCCCTGGTACCAGGGGCTGATTTTTGCAAGATGATTCACATAGTGGTTTTTGTAATATAGTAGTTTGGTAAATGAAGGGGCGGAAGATGAGAAAAGATGATTTGGTAGTTGTGTCGGTTGAGGATATGAGCAGTGAAGGTATGGGAGTCCGGCATGTGGATGGCCTGGCTCTTTTTGTAAAGGATACTGTGATCGGGGACGTCGCTGAGGTCAAGATCATGAAGATGAAGAAGAATTATGGGTATGCGAGGTTGGTTCGCCTGATTACGCCGAGTGCGGATCGCATCAAGCCGCCGTGTCCGGTGGCTCGTCAGTGCGGCGGCTGTCAGATTCAGGCGATGAGTTATGAGGCTCAGCTTCGCTTTAAAGAGAAAAAGGTACGGGAAAATTTGCAGCGGATCGGAAAATTTGAGAATCCGCCCATGGAGCCGATTATTGGAATGAAGGAGCCGTATCGCTATCGCAATAAGGCGCAGTTCCCAATCGGAAAGGATAAATCAGGGAAGCTGATTGCGGGTTTTTATGCGGGGCGGACGCATGCAATTATTGGATGCCGTGATTGCCTGCTGGGACATGAAATCAATCAGAAAATTTTGGATATTGTTTTACATCATATGGAAACATACAGGATTCCGGCCTATGATGAGACAACAGGTACCGGACTGGTGCGCCATGTGATGACGCGCGTGGGGCAGCAGACCGGACAGATCATGGTCTGCGTTGTAATCAATGGCAGAACGCTTCCGGGCGGGGAGGCTCTGGCAGAGGAGCTTATGCAGCTTCCAGGTATGTCGAGCATTACCTTAAGCAGCAATCTGGAAAAAACGAACGTTATCATGGGCAAGACACTTTCCCTACTTGCAGGCAAGGAGTATATCGAGGACTATATCGGCGACGTCCGTTTCCGGATTTCCCCTCTTTCTTTTTATCAGGTAAACCCGGTACAGACAGAAAAGCTGTACGGCAAGGCGCTTGAGTATGCTGCTCTGACCGGTGAGGAGACCGTATGGGACCTCTACTGCGGTATTGGAACGATTTCCTTGTTCCTGGCCCGCAGGGCAAAGCATGTTTATGGTGTGGAGATTGTGCCCGAGGCAATCCGGGATGCCCGTAGCAACGCAGAGCTGAACCATATTACAAATGCAGACTTTTATGTGGGGAAAGCAGAAGAGGTTCTGCCGGAGAAATTTGAGAAGGAGCATATTTTTGCAGACGTAATAGTGATCGACCCGCCCCGCAAAGGATGCGAACAAAGCGTGCTCGATACCATGATACAGATGGCTCCGAAGCGCATTGTGTACGTAAGCTGTGATTCTGCGACTTTGGCAAGAGATTTGAAGTATTTGTGCGAGAAGGGGTATGAATTGAAGAAGGTTTGTGCGGTAGATATGTTTGGGAACAGTGTGCATGTTGAGTGTGTCGTGTTGATGTCACGGGTAGAAAAGTAGGTGTGTGGAAAGGCTTTGATTTCAAGGGATTTGTGGCATTTGAAGGGCAGTTTCTCAATGTTAATAATCCTATCAAATGCTGTAAAATAAAGCCTTTGGGAACATATCAAATGGTATAGTTGAGTTGACAGAAAGGATATGGGGTATGTTGTGGAGATAGGATGGATATTTAGTATGTTGAATTGACAGGATTGATGAATAGGCTAATCACCATCTGGGAAAAACTAATGAATGATAATTAGTTGAGAACGGATAGGTGAGAAAATATGCCAAATAATCCAAAGGTTCATTACATTCCTGCAAACCCTCCAAAGAGAGAAAAGCGTGTCGGGATTTATTGCCGTGTAAGCACAAACAGCATGGAGCAGCTCCAAAGCCTGACTGCCCAAGTATCACACCTGACAAGATTAACAGCCACTGTACCACAATGGCTTCTGTCAGATGTTTATATGGATATTGCGACAAGCAAGACAGGCTCATCACGAAAAGAGTTTAATCGAATGCTAGAGGATTGTAAATCTCATAAGCTGGAGATAGTCATAACGAAAGATGTTAGCAGGTTCGGAAGGGATACAGTTGAAGTCTTAAAGGCCTTTAACCAATTAAAAGTGTTAGGTGTTCGTGTGATATTTGAAGGAAATAGCTTAGATACCGCAAATACTGACAGTGATTTGATGGTGGCTGTAATGGAATCCATTGCACAAGCCGAAAATGAATCAAGAAGTGAAAACATCAGAATGGGCATTAAATATCGTGCGGCAGCAGGAACTTCAAAACTTTATGATAGAAAGTGCTATGGTT